>CAYZHL010000118.1:1363-6885 GCA_964478095.1 uncultured Clostridia bacterium
GAGTGCCGTCGGGATACCCGAAGGACTTCAAGCCGGCCTGCATCCGGCCTTCGTAGCCGTGATGATCCGGCCCCAGAATGTCAATCAGCTTCGTAAACCCGCGCGACAGCTTGTTTTTGTGGTAGGCAAGGTCGGGCGCTACATAGGTGTAGAATCCGTCGCTCTTGACCAACACCCTGTCCTTGTCATCGCCGAACTCCGACGAGCTGAACCACAATGCGCCGTCCTCGCTGTATGTGTGGCCGGCCTCCCCCATCTCGCCGATCATCTTCTCCACAGCGCCGGTGGCTCGGAGTTCGCGCTCGGAGAACCACTTGTCGAAATTCACCTCGTACTGGGCAAGCGAACGCTTCTGCCAGTCAAGTATGTGGCAGAGCGCATACTCGCGGAAGAAGCTCCTGGCCTCCTCGGCGTTCATCGTCAACAGCCGATCGGCGGCGCCGGGATCCTTCACAGCCCCTGCCGCGATGTCCCGCACATACTCACCGCGGTAGCCGTCCTCCGGAAACGGATACTCACGTCCTATTAGCTCCATGTAGCGGGCGTATACTGATTCGGCCAACACCTCGACCTGCCGACCAGCATCATTCACGTAAAACTCGCTCGCAGCATCGTAGCCTGCCGCCCTGAGCAGCCTCACTAGCGTATCGCCAACCGCGGCGGCGCGCGCGTTCACCACGTTCAGCGGGCCCACAGGATTGGCGCTCACGAATTCCACCATCACGCGCTCCCCGCGACCGAAGTCGCAGTGGCCGTATTCAGAGCCCCTGGAGCGAATAAGCGCTACACTGTCCGACACCCATTGCTTGGAAAGGCGAAAATTGATGAACCCCGGCCCTGCGATCTCAGCTGCCTCCACGTACATGCATTCGCCTGAAGCCGTCAGTTCGCGCACTATGAGCGAGGCTACCTCACGAGGGGGCCTGCCGGCGCGCTTGGCAATGGCGAGGGCAATCGGCGACGCAAACTCCCCGTATTTGGGATCCTTGGGCACTTCCAGCGGCACTGGGGCGTCGCTCACTACTCCTGTAACGTCGCCCGGCAATTCGCCCGCGATCACGAGTGTCCGTATCGCTTGTTCAATGGAGAGAGATATGGCTCCGCGTATGTGCTCCATAAGGTTGTACATCACTCGACCCCCACTTCACCTTCGACCTGCATTATTCCTCGGGATGGCGCAAGAATCCTGCTTTGCGGCGTTGCTGGGCCGCGCGCTGCCGGCTTACTCGCCGCCGGCGCACCCTGCCGGCTTAGGTTTACACATGACCGGTCTACAGTTATAATTAGCTCGTCGACGCTGGTTAAAACGCTGCGACATGGGGGTTTAGATGTTGGGTCCAGCGGAGCGGCATGACAGGTTCGAACTGACAATCGACTCGGTATCCAAGTCGTACGGGGCGCGGCGGGTGCTGCGTGACGTTACTGCTCGCGCAGTCGCGGGGCAGGTCTTGGTGATAGCCGGTCCCAACGGGTCGGGCAAGTCGACGCTGGTCAAGGTGATCGCAAGGCTCACAAGGCCCACTGATGGCAGAGTATTGTGGAAGCTCGATGGGCGGACACTGCCGGTGACTGATGCCAGAAGGGTAGTTGGTATGGTCTCACCCGACCTCACCGTCTACGACGAGATGTCAGCCATTGAGAATCTGCGCTTCTTCGCGCAGGTGCGCGGACTCAGCGCAGGGCCCGAGCTTGCCAAGTCGCTCCTCGACCGGTTTGGGCTGGGCGGAAGAGGTCGGGATCTGGTGGGCGCCTACTCGTCGGGAATGAAGCAGCGCCTGAAGTACGCGTTCGCCTTGATGCACGACCCGCCGCTGCTGCTTCTGGATGAACCCACGGCGAACCTGGATGAGCGGGGATAGCCCTCGTCCATGATACAATAGCGCAGGCTAGGCTGAGCAAGTGCATAGTGATAGCCACTAACGAGCCGGAGGAGGTGCGCCTAGGCGATGTCATCATCCAGCTGGGCGCGTGAAGCTCTGGCTGTGCTGGCCAAAGACGTCCGGTCTGAGTACCGTACCAGATACGCCTTTTCGTCTGTCCTGCTGTTTGCGGTGACAGCCCTGGCTGTAGTGAGTTTCTCTGTCAGCCCGTATTCACTTGGCGCCGACGTGCAGGCCGCCTTTCTGTGGATCGTCCTTTTCTTCTCCGCCATGATGGGGCTGTCAAGGTCCTTTGTACGAGAAGAGGAAGCCCGGACGGCCATGGCCCTGCGGCTCACAACAGCGCCCGAAGCAGTGTACATGGGCAAACTGATGTTCAACATCGCGCTGCAGGTCGCCGTGGCTGCTGTAGTCGTCCCGCTCTTCCTGGTTCTGATGGACATCGCGCCGGCGCATCCCGGCCTAATGGTCGGGGTCACGCTTCTGGGGACTCTCGCTTTGGCCTCGTCATCTACGATAATCGCGGCCATTGTGTCGCGCGCCAACGCCAAAGGCGCGATCTTCGCCGTCCTGGCTTTTCCCGTGACGCTGCCGGGGCTTTCGTCTGCCATTCGCGCCTCAATAGTGGCTCTTCGAGGCGCGGTTGGGTCCAGTTCCGGGCCTGCCGCGGGCGCGGCAGGCGACCTTCGGGCTCTTGCGGCCTACAGTGTCTTGATGATAGCATCTTCGCTGCTGCTCTTCGACTTTGTTTGGGATGACTAGGGAGTGATCGGATGTGTACACGGGTTTCGCGGTTACTTGAGGCGCTTAAGTGGCTTCTGGGCGTATGGATGACGGTTATAGTCATCGCAGCCTTCTTCTACGCGCCTGCCGCACAGAGCCTCGGGCAGATGTCGAGGATAATATACTTTCACATTCCGGCGGCATGGGTTAGTGTATTGGCATTCGCCGTATGCACAGCCTATAGCGCAAGATTCCTCAAGAACCGTAGAACGCAGGATGACGCCGCCGCTTCGTTCAGCGCAGAGCTAGGTCTGCTCTTCTGCGTGATCGCCACTGTGAGCGGTTCGATATTCGCCAAGGCGACATGGGGATCCTACTGGAACTGGGATCCGCGCGAGACGTCCATCTTCGTGCTGCTGTTGATCTACGGCGCCTATTTCGCTCTCCGCTCGTCGGTGGACGAGCCCACGCGGCGCGGGTCGCTCGCGGCAGTCTATGGCATTCTGGCATTCATCACGGTACCGCTTCTGGTGTTCGTGGCGCCAAGGATACCGGCTGTGCAATCGCTCCACCCCGACGGGCCAATACTGGCAACAGGCGGAGGGCTCGACATGGACGGGCGAATGGTGACGGTATTCATATCCTCGCTTCTGGGGTTCACAGGGCTTTACGCATGGGTCTTCAGCCTGCGACTGCGCGCATGGCGCTTTATCGCGGCACTTTCCAATCGACAGGAGGATTAACTGGTATGGCTCACATGACTGAAACGTCTGCGATCTTCACCGCTGCATCAGTGGCCGTAGTTACCTGGGTAGCGCTGTTTGGATACCTGATGAAGATCGACACTGCCCTGAAAAAGCTGGAGGGACGCAAGTAGTGAAGAAGAGGTTAGTCCTCATCATACTCATGGTCGCGGCTTTCGCCGTATTCGCCGCGGGGGCTTTCCGAAGCGCTCTCACGCCGTATGTGACTTTTGCCGAAGCTGCGCAGCGCGGGGGGAGTGTTCAAGTGTCCGGAGTAGCCGACAAGAATACGGCCCGGACGGACGCCGAAAGCGGAATGTTCCTGTTTAGCCTCACTGACCGCTCGGGCCAGACCATGCCTGTGCAGTTTGCCGGCGCCCCTCCGGGCAACTTCGACGAAGCCGAAAGCGTCGTTGTCGTAGGCAGCCTGCACGACGGCGTGTTTGAAGCCCGCAAGATCCTGGTGAAGTGCCCTTCTAAGTATCAAGCCAAATAGCGCCCCGAAGCGCAGTTGCTGCCGCCGCTCTCCCGCGATAGCCGGGATAGCAGTGTATCTTTTTCCGCGGCCACACGCTATAATCGGAAGAAATGCACGCTGTCTAGGAGGAGGCGCCGTGGACGCTGTAAAGATCGGACTACTGGGGCTTGGGAATGTTGGCAGCGGTGTTTGGAAGATTCTGAATGACAATGCGGGTGAAATAGCCCAGAAGGTCGGAGCGCGTCTGGAGATCGCCAGGGTGCTCGTGCACGACCCCGGCAAGGGGCGAAAGGTCAGTGTCCCCAGGGGACTTCTGACTACCGATCCCGATATCGTGATAGACGATCCTGACATCCCCATCATTGTCGAAACGATAGGCTGCCCGGGCCAGGATACTGAACTCGCGCGCGATTACATGCTGAGCGCGCTCAGAGCCGGCAAGCACGTGATAACGGCCAACAAGGAAGTGCTGGCCAAGCATGGGCGTGAACTGCGAGGAGCGGTGACCGATTGCGGCGGGCTGTACTACGAAGGCGCCGTTGCCGGGGGAATCCCTGTCGTCAAGGTCTTCAAGGAAGCCCTGGCCGGCAACAGAGTGCTCTCGCTCATGGGCATAATCAACGGCACGACCAACTACATCCTCTCGCGCATGAGCCAGGAGGGGTCGGACTTCGACGAAGTGCTGCGCATGGCGCAGTCGCTTGGCTACGCCGAGCAAGACCCCACCTCCGATGTGGATGGCCACGATGCCGCCTATAAACTGGCACTTCTCGCTTCAATAGCCTTCGGCCACGACGTGCAGGTTGAGGACGTGTTCCGCGAAGGCATCTCCCGCGTCAAACTCGAGGACCTGTGCTACGCCGCTGAGCTGGGCTACGCAGTCAAGTTGCTGGCAATAGCCAGACGCGACGACGACGGGGTGGAGCTCGCGGTGCACCCCACCATGATCCCGCAGGGCCATCCTCTGGCCAGTGTAGGCGGTGCGTTCAATGCCGTGTTCATACAAGGCGACGCCGTGGGCGATCTGATGCTGTATGGGATGGGCGCAGGGATGATGCCCACGGGCAGCGCCGTAGTGGCCGACTGCATCGACGCGGCCCACAATCTCATCCGAAAGGTGAGCCCGCCGCGAGAGGTCCGGTTCAATCATGTGCGCGTCAAGCCGATGGACGAAACCCAGTCTCGCTACTACGTGAGAGTGCTTGTGGTGGATCGCCCGGGCGTGATGGCGGCCATAGCCTCGGAGTTCGGCCGCGCTGAGGTGAGCATCGAGTCGCTGATACAAAAAGGACGGGGGCAGGACCCCGTCAGTGTGGTGTTCGTTACCCACAGGGCACGCGAACGAGATATGCAGGACGCTTTGCGCCAAATCAGGGCGCTGGATGTTGTGCATTCCATCGCCAGTGTCATTAGGGTCGAGGCGGAGTGAAGAAGAATGAGATGAAGGCGGGCGCGGGCACTAGGCTCCGCGCTCGCCGACTATCTCCTTAACCTTCATGAGCCTGGTCAAGTTGCCGCGCTCGGCCTCATCCAGTTTCATGGTGATGTACTTGATAGACTGCTCCAGGCTGGGTATGAGCACGTACTCCAACGCATTCACTCGCCGGCGGGTCTTCTCGATCTCATCCGCCAGAAGCTCTACCGCTTTTTCCACTTCGGCCAGCTTCATGTTCGTCAGAACCATCCGGATGGTGTTTT
>CAYZHL010000118.1:6909-7778 GCA_964478095.1 uncultured Clostridia bacterium
AGTAGCGTCGCCCTCATGCTCAAACGTCCAGTCAAGGCTGGGAACGGCCACGTTCATGATGTGGCGCTGCCCGGCCGTGAGGGAGATCGTCTCCTTGGGATACATAAGCGCCGTATCCACGGCGGCGGCCGACATTGCTCCCCGCGCGATCAAGAATCCGCGGAACGCTGCGCCCAACCTGTCGTCGATCTGCTCGCGCAGATCCCGGTCGCGCCGCACCAGCTCCAGGAAGTGCTTCAGCAGCTCGTCCAGCTTATCCTTGAGGAGTTTGTGCCCGCGAACGGCCATGACATGCCTCTTTTTCAGCAGCTGGAGCTGCATCCGGGTGGGGCTTACTCTGATCTCCATCTCACTCAGCCTCGTCCTCGCCCGCCTTGGGCAGGTACTTTGCGATGAATTCCTCTCTCACACGAGTCAGTTCATCCACGGGCAGCAGCGCCAGGAGATCCCAGCCGATGTCGAGAGTCTGCTCGATGGGCCGATCCTCTTCCTCACCCTGTGTGATGTAGCGCCGCTCGAACTCATCGGCGAACTTGGAGAAGATCTTGTCCACAGGCGACAGGGCCGCCTCGCCCAGGATCACGGCTAGTTCCTTGGCCTCTTTGCCCCGGGCATAAGCCGCGTAGAGCTGGTTCATGGTATCGGCATGGTCCTCTCGGGTCTTGCCTCGGCCGATACCCTTGTCTTTGAGTCGCGACAGTGAAGGCAGTACATCAATAGGCGGGTATATGCCCTTTCGATGCAGCTCGCGGCTGAGCATGATCTGGCCCTCGGTAATGTACCCCGTCAGGTCGGGAATCGGGTGAGTCTTGTCATCCTCCGGCATCGAAAGGATCGGGAACTGAGTGATCGAACCCTTGTTGCCCTTA
>CAYZHL010000119.1:0-233 GCA_964478095.1 uncultured Clostridia bacterium
TGTGGCGTATCTCCGGCGCGAGCTTGCCGATGTGCCGCATGCCCACGTAATCCACGCCGACATACTGTCATGCGACATTGGGCAGATTGCTCTAGAGCATGCTCGAACGGCCCCGGGGCCGCTTCGCCTCATGGCCGTGGCGAACCTCCCCTACTACATAACCACTCCGGTGCTGCACAGGCTACTGCCAGCTTCACCGCTGTTCGAGGCGTTTACGCTCATGGTCCAGCTTG
>CAYZHL010000119.1:344-2439 GCA_964478095.1 uncultured Clostridia bacterium
CATATTGGCCCAGTACTACACGCGTCCGGAGCTTTTGTTCACGGTGGGGCCGATGTCGTTTGAGCCTCCGCCGCGAGTGCAATCGGCAGTGGTGAAGATGACTGTAGGTAGGTCGCCGGATGCAGGCGATGTGGATCCGGGCCCGCTATTTGCGGTGGTGCGCGCCGGCTTCGCCAAGCGTCGCAAGAATATCCGCAACTCGCTCGTTTCGTCGACATTGTTCGGCGGCGACCATGATCTTGTGGACGCGGTACTTGGCCGCGCCGGCCTCGATCAGAGGCTGCGGGCTGAGCAGCTTGACCTGGAGGGATTCGCGCGCCTGGCGCGAGTTGCCATCGCCATGGGGGCGGTGCGCGCTACCTGCGTAGAGTCCGGCGAAGATGAGAACGGTGGTGATGCGGGTTGAAATACTTCGTAAGTCCTACCAAAGGCCGCCTTACTCTGGATGAGGCATTCAACGACATAATGGCCTACGTGCATGACGTGCCCAGTGCTGACTACAAACTGATAATCGGCACTGACTCGCAGGTTGGCGATGACACCTGTTTCGTCAGCGCTATCATCATCCACCGTGTGGGTCGGGGCGCTCGCTACTACTATTGCCGCGAGCACGAAACCATAAGCCGCGGCCTTAGGCAGCGCATCTTTTATGAGGCATCCAAGAGCCTGGAACTGGCGAGCAATATCGCCCACCGTCTATCGAAGAATGGTTACTCCGACATGAATGTCGAGATCCACCTGGATGTGGGCGAGAACGGAAAGACCAAGGAGCTCATCAGGGACATCGTGGGCATGATAACCGGCACTGGATTCGCTGCCAGGATCAAGCCGGATTCATTCGGCGCCTCCAAAGTGGCCGACAAGCACACTAGGTAGCCCGCCTCTAGCGACCTCCATGACATCCGCCATAGCTATCCCACTTCATGCGCCTTGCACGGGTCTCGCCTGACGGGACAGTCATATCCTGAACCGGGAACTCCATGTGGCCGGCAGAGTAGCTTGGCGGGCTGGCCCGGGCCGACCGGGAATACGACTGTGAGCGGCCTGTTCCCGGAGAGGGGGGAAGGCACTTGGCGTCCAGAGACCGAATACGCGAAGGCGACATAGTGGTGCGCAAGTCATACGGGCAAGACATCCTGTTTCAAGTAGTCAGCGTGGAGTTGTACGCCGTCGGCGACGGTCGCGCGACGTTGAAGGGCGTAAACGTTCGCCTGCTGGCGGATGCACCCATATCGGACCTGATCCTTGCGGATGAGCGCGCAGTGATCGATCTTAAGCGACAGATGCTGCGCGAGTCGGCGGAGCATCTTCGAACGATCCGAGTACGCCGCATAACCGAAACGCAGACGAGGCAGAAGAGGGATCGGCGTCGCGGCAGGGATGTGAGTGCGGCCGAAGACCTTTTCGACTTGCCGGGCAGGGTGCTTCACATCGACGGCGATCCCGACTATTTGCGGGACTGCATGAGATACTACAAGGAACTGGGCGTGCCGGCGGTAGGCAAGCACGTTCCTCCCGAGGAGCAACCCAGTCGACTCCTGGAGATGCTGAATGAGTTCTCGCCCGATGTGCTCGTCCTCACGGGGCATGATGCGTTGAAGAAGAAGAATTCTGATCGGTCGTCCATCACGAGCTACTGGAATTCGGCATCGTACGTGGAAGCGGTGCGCCGTGCCCGGCAGTATGAGATGGACAGAGATGGTCTGGTCATAGTGGCGGGGGCGTGTCAGTCTTTCTACGAGGCTATCATGGAAGCCGGCGCCAACTTCGCGAGTTCGCCGGGACGCGTGCTGATCCACTGCCTTGACCCAGTGCTGCTGGCTGAACGGGTTGTAAGCACTCCAATAGACGACGTGGTGCGAATAGAAGACGCTATAGAGAACACCATTACCAAGCGACCCGGGCTAGGTGGTATCCAGACCAGGGGCAAGATGCGCGCAAGCATGCCTCGGACTAATATGGGCGTTTTTGGAGCGGGCATCAGTTAGGACGCGGGCCGTCTGCGAGAGAGCCCCGGCGAAAAAAGTGATCTGAGGTCCTTGACAGCCATTGCTGTGCTTTGGTATATTTCCTATTTCACTTGACTTCCCTCCCA
>CAYZHL010000119.1:2449-4352 GCA_964478095.1 uncultured Clostridia bacterium
AGAAGACGCCATAGAGAACACCATTACCAAACGACCCGGACTAGGCGGAATCCAGACCAGGGGCAAGATGCGCGCCAGCATGCCCCGGACAAACATGGGCGTGTTTGGGGCGGGTGTCAGTTAGGACCCGGGCCGGCCGCGAACGGGCTCCGGCCAAAAAAAGTGATTCGAGGTTCTTGACAGCGGTTACTGCGCTTTGGTATAATGCCTATTTCACTTGACTTCCATCCCACTTCGTGATAGCATTACAAAAGACGAGGTTGGGAAGGAAGGTGAAGTCGTTGGCGGTGGATAACGTCCTCACCAAGATCAAAGAGGATCTTGACCTGTTCGTGGGCAGGACCGTAAGGCTCAAGGCTAATCAGGGCCGCAAGAAGGTCCTGGAGGCCCAGGGCGTTCTGGAACAGACCTATCCCAAGGTATTCGTCGTACGCATAGATGAGAACCCGCGGAGCGTGAAGCGGGTCTCTTACAGCTACGCAGATGTCCTTACCTCAACCGTCGAGGTGAGAGTGCATGATAGCGGTCTGGATACCAGAATAGGTGCTATGGGCTCCTGATTTTGGGATCCCAGGCACATACCGATCACAAGTAGATAGAATCCCCCTGTCGCCCAGAGCGACCGGGGGTTTCTTCATCTCCCGGTAGACTTGCAGGCCGCACCCGCCCTTTCACGCGCGACGCCCGGGAGGAATATAGATAATCTGCGGCGCAGATGAGTCTCGCGGCGGGGGGCGAGTGGGTCACATGCACGAATACCGTGGTGTCATACACGTCCACAGCACCTACTCCGACGGCAAGGGCTGCATCGAAAGGATCGCTGACGCGGCCAACAGGACGCGTGCCGACTTCGTCATATTGACCGACCACAATACCATGAAGGCCAGGGAAGAGGGGCACGAGGGTTGGCATGGACGCGTTCTTCTGCTCGTCGGAGAGGAGATCACCCCCGACACAAACGCCGACCACTATCTGGCCTTGGGCATCACTTCCTCCATTGCGCCGTCGCGCGATCCGGCCAAGAATGTCGAGGCTGTCCGCAAACAGGGCGGGATCGGCATAGTAGCCCATCCCACAGCAGGTGTGTTCGTCAAGGGAGAGTACGTGGAGTACCCCTGGACCAACTGGGAAGCCGGGCCGTTCAGCGGGATAGAGATCTGGAATCACATTTACGATATCACCGGCAAGTCCAAGAACATCTTTCAGCTGGCGCTGTATGCCCTTTTTCCCTGGCTTTCGCCGTATGGCCCCGAGGAAGGCGTTCTCGAGACCTGGGATTACTATGTGTCCCAAAAGGGCAGGAGAATAGTGGCCGTGGGCGGTGTGGACGCGCACGGGATAATCGGAGACTACGAAGAGGACTTTGTCACCGTGTCCACGTACATCCTCGCTCCCGACGCTTTCAACGGCGAGTTCGAACACGATTCCGCACTGGTGTACGCTGCTATGCGCGAGGGCAGATGCTTCGTGGGCGCCGACAAAGTGGCCAACGCGTCTTCCTTCCGCTGTCATGTGGAGTCAGGCGGCGAGCTGGTGCAGATGGGAGGCATAGCGCGGTTGGCGCGCGGGGCGAACCTCACTGTGTCAGCTCCAGAACCCGGGCTGATCAGGGTGATCCATGACGGCGTGCCCGTGGCGGAGGAGTGGGGCAGCAGCCTGGCGATTGTGCTGGATCGGCGCGGCGCGTATCGCGTCGAGGTCAAGCGGAAGGCATGCAGGAGATACGTGCCATGGATATTCGGCAACCACATCTATGTGGTTTGAGCCTTTCGGACATACAGATAGGCCTTGCCGGGCTGGGGTTTGACCCCGGCCCGTGCGATGGAATGTACGGCCCGCTCACCCGGGACGCGGTGCGGAAATGCCTGGTAGCCTATAGGCTGGGCGCGAGCGGAGCGCTGGG
>CAYZHL010000119.1:4362-7756 GCA_964478095.1 uncultured Clostridia bacterium
CCGTCTGCGTCTGCCTGCGTTCCGCGTCACGACCCGGGCACGCGTCGGCCAGTCGCTCAGAGGGGTCGCCGGGGAGCTCAACACGACGGTGCAGGCGATCATCGAGGGCAACAGGCGGAAAAGGTATGAGGACGTGTTCCCCGGGGAGCAGCTCGTAGTGCATAGGCGTGCTGCTCTGGCGCTTGACGGCGGCGAATTGCGCGGCCTCGAGTGGACTTTCGTTGCCCGGCAGATGCAGGCCGCGGCGCCGGCCGCTGACACTGCCGCTGCCACCGCTGCCGTGAGCGACGCCCGTCGCTGTTTCGGGATCATATCGGTACCGGCCGGCCGGCGGGAGGCGGCTGCCGACCTGATACGGCAGGCGAGCCGAGCAGGCCTGCGGGGCATCGTACTTGAGGTTGCCGACTCGGATCTCGAAGATGATACTGCGTGGGCCTGCATACGGTTTGTGAGGTTCGTAGCGCGTACCTGTAGAGAAGCCGGGCTTCGTGTGGCGGCTAGAGTGCCCATTCGCACCCAATCTCGCGGCGAGCGTCAGGGCCACTCCGCCAGCCATGTTGTTCAGCGCCCCAATGGATACGATCTTGAGGATATCGGGGCAGCGGCCGACATCGTGCTCCTTGACGTCCTCGATGCGCGCGATCCGGAGACCTTCAGGAGCTCGATCGCCTGGGCATGCAAGTTCGTTCCCCGATGGAAGCTGATGGCGGTGATGGAGCTGAGGCCGTATCACATGGGCGAATCGGGGCCTGAGCCTGTCTCCGGCGAGGATCTGGCCAGGCTGAAAGCCAGACATGTGGTCAGAGAAGGCACTGACGACGCTACGGGCCTCGAGTACCTGGCTTACCGTGCCCGCGGTTCGGTCCAACGGCTGTGGCGCGAAAGCCCGGCCAGCCTAGGACGCAAGCTTCACGTGGTGAACCGGCTGAACATACTGGGTGCGGCTTTCCGAGGCGCTCGGGACGCGGAAGAGCAAGTCCTCGCGGAAATCGGGCGAAGGTTCATCATCATGTGACTCCCGGCATATATTCTGGCAGAGGGCGGCTAGACCCGCCAATGCCAGGGGGGAGGAACAAGTGGGAATTCAGCTCGAGCACAGGAGGCTCTCATTTGCCAGGGTGTCCGGGCAGGGCATGTCTGAGGTCAACACCCAGCGGTCCTGCGCGCTGCCTGCGGATTGTCCAGACATGTCGGATGCTCACGTGGAGGCCGTCCTCTGGGCTCAGGGAATGCCAGTAGTGAAGTCTGTGGAGCCCGGGGAAGGACAGGTCAAGGTATCCGGGTACGTCAGATCGCAGGTGTTGTACGTAGCCCGGGGCGAGCCCGACTGGGCGGCGAGGGCATCCATTGACGATCCCAGGTTCGAGGTTGTCATTCCGGCCCCGGGAGTCAAGCCTGATGATGCTGCCACCGCCGAGGTGACGGTCGCGCATTTTGGGGCGGAGAGCACGGGCGCGCGCACGTTGCAGCTCACCGCCACTCTGGCGGTTGCGGCCCAAGCTGTGCGGGAGACGGTTGTCGACGCCGCTGTTGCCGCCCGGGTCACGCATCACAGTCCACACCGAGAACGTGGCTTTGAGCCGGCCTGTTGCGTCGCGGTCAGAACACTTGGAGATCGGGGAGACGCTCGGTATCCCCGAGGGGAATCCGCCATGCACGCTCGATGCCAGATCCTCAGGGGCTGCAGGAATGGCCCGGGTCGCAGGTGTTCAAACATCCGACGGCAAGGTGTCGGTCGACGGTGAGCTAGTACTCGAGATCGCCTACGCTCCAGCTAGAGCCGTGGTGGCGGTGAACATCGTCAGGTTCGAGCGAGTGCCTTTTCACAGGTCTTTTGACATCCCGGAGGCCCGCAAGTCCATGGATGCAAGAGCCCGGGCTGAGCTTGCAGAAGTATCCGCGACACCCGTATCGGACAGCGCCTTCCGGGTGGACGCCGTAGTGGCCGTGAGTGTCGAGCTTGCGGGCAGGGAGCGCGTGCCGGTGGTTGTGGAGATAAGTTCCGAAACACAGGAGATAGTGGACACGGAGACCAAGTGTATCACCGTTGAGGAGATGGTGGGCGAAGGCGCCGTCGATATCGATGTGCAGGACACAGTGCCTGTGTCGGCCCTAGCGCAGCGCCGCTCGCTCACGGGCATGGAGGAGATCAGGGGAAGCCTGCGGCAGGTGGGCCTATCGGAGGCCGAAGCGTCCGATAGAGAGGCGACAGTGAGGGGACTGCTCAGGACAAGAGTGTTTCTGAGCGATGTCGAGGAAGACGATGAGGGCACATTTCCGGTTGCATTTGCGCTGGAAGCGCCGGTAGAGTTCTCCGACTCCGTAGAGATGCCCGACGTGACCGATGGAGACAGGGTCGAGATCACGTCGGTTAGTGAGTCGGTGTTTGTGGAGAAGGCCGGCCCGGCGAAACTTGATGTGCAGGGATCGATTCGCATCGGCGTCGCCGCATATCGCGAGGTCCGGGTATCCGCGGTGACGGCGGCCGAGATGATCATGCCGGTATCTCTTGACCCGTTCGCGATGACTTTCTACGTTGTGGCCTTTGGCGACACGCTTGCGCGGATCGCGCGCAGGTATGGAGTTCCTCCCGACAAGATTGCGTTGGCCAACGGGATAGCCCAGACGGACGCGCTTTCGCCAGGTCAGAAGCTTTACATCCCTGCGCGGAGGTAGGATAGCGATAGCACGGATCCGTCCAGCGTTTCGCCTCATGGAGCACCATGTACCGTCCCCAGGGCGCACCGAAGTGTCGTACGGCGGCGCCCGTGGGGGCGGTATTGTACGTGGAGGAATTCTGTACTATGCAGGCGAACCATGCAAGCGAGCAATAGTGTGGAACATGCCGCTGCGCGACGACGCGGATCGGGGCCCGGCCCTCGGCGGTTGCCGGGAATGCTAGGAAAGCGAGGAAAGAGAGGAACAGGCGGTTGGACGTCTCTAGGTTCGTCAACTCACTCGTGTCCGGCTATGAGTATCGTGGCCAAGCTGTGCACATAGAGGCCATTCCTGCGAGGGAGGCCAGTTACGGCCAGGTGGATCCGCCGATAGCCCCCGCCCTCCGGGGAGCGCTGGGGCGCATGGGGATATCGTCTCTCTACACTCATCAGGCAGAGGCTGTGCAATTGGCCAGAGAGGGGCGCGACATCGTCGTCGTCACCTCCACAGCCAGCGGCAAGACGCTCTGCTACAACATCCCCGTCATCGAAACGCTGATGCGGGATCCGAAAACCGCGGCGCTGTACGTCTTTCCTACCAAAGCCCTGGCCCAGGACCAACAGCGAGGGCTGGCGCGAATTCGGGAACTGGAGTCGCTCCTGCCTGTGAGGTCGGGCACTTACGATGGCGATACTCCCGACTCCACGCGTCGGCAACTGCGGGAGCAGGCCAATGT
>CAYZHL010000120.1:0-393 GCA_964478095.1 uncultured Clostridia bacterium
AACGAACTCTCCGTCCACAAGGCCAACCTTCACGCCGGCGATGGGCCCATCGAATGGGATGTCGGATATGCTGAGGGCAATAGAGGCGCCGTTCATCGCCAGCACCGAAGGCTCCACTCCGGGTTCCACCGACATCACTGTGGCTACCACCTGAACGTCGTTTCTGAAGCCCTCGGGAAACAGCGGGCGTATGGGCCTGTCGATCTGCCTCCCCGCCAGGATAGCAGCCTCGCTTGGGCGCCCCTCCCGCTTGATGAACCCTCCGGGGATCTTGCCCACTGCGTATAGCCTCTCTTCGTAGTCAACCAGAAGCGGGAAGAAGTCAATGCCCTCTCTGGGTTCCTTGGAAGCCGTTGCCGTAACCAGGACTACTGTGTCGCCGTACCGCACCAG
>CAYZHL010000120.1:403-1100 GCA_964478095.1 uncultured Clostridia bacterium
CTTCCTTCCTGCTATGTTCGTCTCGAACGTCTGACGCATTCAGTCACCTACCTCCTCAATACGTAGCGCGCTTCGTCTACAAGCAAGAGAGCGGGAATGTGAACACCCGCTCTCCGTAGCACTTCCCTTACTTGCGCAACCCCAGTCGATCCACAATGGCCCTGTACCTCTCGATGTCGGCGTCTTTGAGGTAATCCAAGAGCGCTCGCCTTCGGCCGACCATCTTGAGCAGACCTCGCCTGGAGTGGTGGTCCTTCTTGTGCGTCTTCAGGTGCTCTGTCAGGTAGTTTATCCTTTCTGTCAAGATTGCCACCTGGACTTCCGGGGATCCGGTATCGGAATCGTGGACTCGGTACTTCTCGATGATGACTCGCTTCTCTTCAATGCTGAGGCTCAAAGGACACGGCACCTCCTCATTCTAGATCCCCCTCTACCACGAAAGCCGTCGGAGATTCGGCAGCCCTAGTAGAGGGTTCAGCAAACATTTCTGTAGCAGCTTGCCGGGATTCATTCTAGCATACGCGCCGAGAGGTGTAAACTCAGCGCCCCAGAACGCGTTGAGCAGCGATCATATCGGCCTCAATCTGCCTTACCAGTTCCGAAGGGTCGGCGAATCTCAGCTCATCTCTGAGCCTGGCAGCGAACTCCACTGTCAGCACGGCGCCGTAAAGGTCGGCTTCGACGCCCATAACATGTA
>CAYZHL010000120.1:1154-1373 GCA_964478095.1 uncultured Clostridia bacterium
CGCCGATATTGCAGACGGCGGGCGCGCTCGTCGACGGCCCCCAGCGCGCCTCACACGCATACACGCCCGGCATGGGAAGAGCTATCCTCTTCGGCACGCTCACATTGGCAGTTGGGATCCCGAGCCTCTTGCCGACTCCCCGCCCCATCTCCACTGTTCCGCGGACAAAATGCCGCCTGCCCAAGAGCAAAGCGGCGTGTTCCACCTCTCCGGCGGCAA
>CAYZHL010000120.1:1422-3682 GCA_964478095.1 uncultured Clostridia bacterium
TGGACCGGAGGCAGCGTCTCTACGCATATGCCCGCATCACGTGCGAGCGATTCGAGCGCGGCTGGAGTGCCGGCGCCGCCGCATCCAAAGGAGTAATCAAATCCTATCACTACACACCATGCGTCTAGCGTGCCGCGAAGAACATGCGATACGAAAGCTTCAGGAGACATGCCCGCAAGCTCAGTGTCGAAGGCGTGGACTACAGCCACGTCCACCCCGGCCGACTCTATCAGGTCAAGCCTGTCGTCCAGAGTCATCAGGGCATGATGGGTGCGATCGGCGCGCAGCACATGCGCCGGATGGGCATCGAAGGTGTACACGCCGCACTTCTCGCCGTGTTCCCGGGCGGTTCTCACCGCTCTCTGAATCAGGGCCATGTGGCCGATGTGCACTCCGTCGAACATGCCCAGGGCGTACACTCTCGCGACGTGTTCGGGACGTTGATTGCGGCTTATCAGGCATCGATGCATTCCACAACACCTCAGACCTCACAGTACAACTCTAGGCTGAATGAAAAGCCCCTGCGCAGAAGGCCTTGCTGCGGCTACAGCCGCAAGGCGCCCGTCGGGGCGCACCAAAGCAACATGGGCCATGTCCTCCCGCGCATTCGTGATACGGCTTGCATCGCATTCGAAGGCCGTTCCATGACACACCGCCTCCGCCTCGCGCTCCGTGAGGTTGAGCGATGGAAGGTGCCTCACACCCCAGAGGGGCGGCCTGATCGCCTCGGAAAGCGATCCCAGGGATGCCAGGCGTTCGAGCTCCTCAAGCTTTACAGCCTGATCCAGGGTGAGTCCCGATGTCATAGTCCGCACGAGAGCGCCCATGTGGCCGGCGATCCCAAGCTTGTGGCATATGTCTTCGCAGAGAGTCCGGATGTATGTTCCGCGGGAGCATCTTACCCGCACGTTTCCGCGCGCTCCGTATTCCAGGCGTGGGGGCCAGCTCCCGAGGCGTAATGGCTCGATCTCGAATATGGTCACAGTGCGCGGCTGTCGCTCCACGGTGATGCCTCGGCGCGCGAGTTCGTACAGACGCTCGCCCTCGTGGTGAACCGCCGAAACCATGGGCGGTATCTGCTTGATGTCGCCCAGGAACTCGCCCAGCGTGGCCAGGAACTCGGAAAGAGGGATTGCAAAGCCCTCCGTGCGCTCCGTTATGCGTCCACTGCCATCGCCGGTGTGCGTGGACACTCCAAAAACGATTTCGGCTTCGTATTCTTTGGGGAGATCTTCCATGAAGCGCGTGAGCCTGGCGGCGCTGCCCAGGCACACTGCAAGAAGGCCGGTAGCATCGGGATCGAGTGTGCCAGTATGCCCCACAGAACGCTGGCCTGTGATTCTCCTTACGCGCGCCACGACATCGTGCGAGGTCATCCCGGCCGGCTTGTCTATGGCGATCAGGCCGTCCAAGTGTATCCCGCCTTGCGAAGCGCCCGCTCCAGGCCGACCATGAGCTTGCTCCGGGCTTCTTCCATGGTTCCCTGAATGGTGCAGCCCGAGGCTCGCACATGTCCTCCACCGCCGAATTCGCTGGCAACACTGGCGACGTCTACGATCTCCTTTGAGCGCAATCCCACTCGTATGGTTTCCGGCCCAACTTCCCGAAAGGCCACAGCAACTTCGACGCCGTCGATAGACCGCGCGTAGCCTATGAACCCTTCGGTGTCGCCTTCGCTGATACCGTGCTTGGCCATGTCGGCCGCGGTGATGGCCATCGACGCAATCAGCCGACCGCAGCTGAACTCGATGCCAAGTATGGCCTCGGCCAGAGCCGCGAGGGAACCGTAGGGCTTGCTGTCATACACATTCTGAGCTATCTCCCACGGACGGGCGCCCGCGTCGGCTAGCTCTGCAGCAGTGCGAAACGTCGATGCGCGCGTGTTGGAGTAGCGAAAGGAGCCTGTGTCGGTGGACAAGCCCGTGAAGAGGCATGTGGCAATATCCGAGTCATATTCGACGCCCATGGCGGAAATCAGCTCCGCTACAAGCTGGCAGGTGGCCGCGGCCTCCGTATCGACCCAGTTGATCAAGGCGAACCGCGTGTTCGTGGCGTGATGGTCGATGTTCACACTGACCGGGCAGGCTTCCACGGTTTCTGCGCACTGGCCGACACGGTCCAGCGAGCCGCAATCGAGCACTAGAGCTAGGTCGTACCGGCCGGCCGCCCCACATCTGCCCGACCGAACGTCGGCCGAACCGGGCAGAAAACGAAGGGACGGGGGTACCGGATCGGATAGGCTGGCTTCACACTGCTTACC
>CAYZHL010000120.1:3792-7747 GCA_964478095.1 uncultured Clostridia bacterium
AGGCGCTCCAGAGCAAGTTTCATGCCCAGCAGCGAGCCGACGGCATCGCCGTCGGGAACCACATGCGTAGTAATGAAGACGCGGCGGGCTCTCCTCAGTGCCTCGATGATCTCGCCGGGCGCCGTCAATTGTCTGTCTCCTCATCGCGCTGCGCAGCTGCCTCTTCGCTCTGGACCTCCGAGATGAGCCGCAGAAGCCGAGCGCCGCGCTCAATGGAGTCGTCGTAAGCAAAGTACACCTGTACGTGTTGGAGGTCGCCGCTGACCCGCACATCAGTGACTGTGGCAAAGCCTAGTCTAGGGTCCTTCAGATCGCGCTGAAGCATGTTCGATATCTCCTGGCGCATTGCGGCTCGCACCCGGTCATTTCGGCGGGAAGCCAACAACAGCACCTCCCAACACTCGGATTCAGTGGACGCGACTACACGATCTCGATCTCGCACTATTCGACGGGCAATCACCCGCCGCTAAAGCTCGCGCCGGACAGCTTCCTTGCCGTATCCTTCGATGATGTCGCCTGCACGTACGTCGTTCCAACCTTCGATTCCAATGCCGCATTCGAACCCGGTGGCCACCTCGCGCGCATCCTCCTTGAAGCGCTTGAGGGAGGAAATCTTCCCATCGTGCAACACAGCACCGTCGCGCAAGAGCCGTACGCGGGCCGACCTCGATATCTTGCCGTCCGTCACATAACAGCCCGCCACCGTGCCCGCCTTGGGGATCTTGAAGGTCGCCCTGACCTCGGCATGGCCGTACACAGCTTCCCGATATTCCGGCTCGAGCAGTCCTTCCATAGCCTTCTTCACGTCGTCGAGAGCCTCGTATATCACGCGATAGAGCCTCACGTCGACCTGTTCTACCTCGGCGCTGGCTGTGCCGGCCGCGTCGGGTCGAACGTTGAACCCGATGACTACCGCATTGGATGCAGACGCCAGCATCACATCGGATTCGCTGACCGCGCCCACACCGCTGTGGATTACGTTCACGCGCACTTCATCAGTAGACAGCTGTTCGATCGCCTGTTTCAGAGCCTCGGCCGAACCCTGAACATCGGCCTTGATGATGACCCTGAGTTCCTTAGTTTGGCCCTCTTTGATCTGCTCGAACAGATCCTCCAGCGACACTTTCTTGCTGGTTTCCCCGATTTCGCTGACGCGCTTTCGCTCAGCCCGCTTTTCCGCAACCTGCTTGGCTTCGCGCTCGTCGATCACGACCTGGAACACGTCGCCGGCCTCAGGCACGTAGCTCAGGCCAAGCACCTCCACAGGCATTGAAGGAGCGGCCTCGTCACAAGGCTCTCCCCTGTAGTTTGCCATCGCCCTCACCCTGCCGTACACCTCGCCCACGAGGAAGAAGTCGCCCACCCGGAGTGTGCCCTTCTGAATGAGCACTGTTGCCACCGGTCCGCGCCCGCGATCCACCTTGGCCTCAATCACAGTACCCATGGCCGGTCGGTCGGGATTAGCCTTGAGATCCCGCATGTCCGCTACGAGCAGTATCATCTCCAGAAGCTCCTGGATTCCTCGCTTTTCGCGGGCCGACACCGGAACCATCACAGTGTCGCCGCCCCATTCCTCGGGCACCAATCCCATCTCAGACAGTTGCCTCTGTACGCGCTCGGGCTGAGCGTGCGGCTTGTCGACTTTGTTCACCGCAACCACAATCGGCACTCTGGCATCGCGAGCATGGTTGATGGCCTCAACGGTCTGGGGCATCACGCCGTCATCCGCCGCCACTACGAGAACCGCTACATCAGTTGCCTGCGCTCCCCTGGCGCGCATCGCGGTAAAGGCCTCATGGCCGGGCGTATCCAGGAAGGTTATCCTTCGGCCGCCCAATTCTACCTGATAAGCCCCTATATGCTGAGTGATTCCGCCCGCCTCTGTAGCCGTCACGTTGGTCTGGCGTATTGCGTCCAGAAGAGACGTCTTGCCGTGATCTACGTGCCCCATTATCGTGGCGGCCTGGGCCTCAGACTTTCCGGAGCATCTTCGATTTCCGCGATGGCCACTTCGCGCTCTTCCCGTTCGGATGTGAGCTCGGCCTCGAAACCGACATCCGTCGCCAGTATCTGTGCCGTCTCTCCTTCGATTTCCTGGTTGACGTTGGCCATGACGCCCATCCTGATGAGCCTGCTCACCACTTCCGGCGCAGACATCTCCAATCGGGCTGCGAGATCGCGAATGGCTATTGATGCTCCTATCTCGATCCGCCTGACCTTGGTGGGCTTCTCGCGCCTTCGCCCGACCCTTCTTACGACTACGTCGTCGGCCGCATCGATGTCGCCGGCCTTAACGCGGCGTTCAATCAGCCGAGCATCGCCCAGCGGCGCCGCAGTTGGAGCTTTCTTCCTGCCGCGACGGTCGGCCTTGCGGTCGCCCCTCGGGGTTTCCGTGTCGTCATCGAGTCCGCCTCGTCGTTTTCCCCGACCTGACCACGTCTGTTTCCCCTTTCCAGCGCCTCGCGCGCCCGGAGCCGGAGCCGCAGACGGCGGCGGCGGTGGAACTGACACAGCCGGCCCTCTCCGGAAACCGGGCCCCCCTGCAGGCGCCGCTGGCCTGGGGAAACGTTCGGCCCGATCAGGCCTGTCGGTCCGCTCCGGCCTGATTGGCTGCGGAGCCAGCTGTGGTTGGGCCGGGGCAACAGGACGCGGGCGCGGCGCGCCGGCGCCCTGAGGCCTTGGCCTTGCAGGGATAAACGGGTATGAAGGGTCCAGCGGCTTTTGGGGTCCCACATCTAGCGGTCGTCGTGGACGGCCTGCATCCGTGGGCCGGGGCATGCCGCCCGGCGCTCCCGGTGGTCGCCCTTGCCTGCGCCCAATGTCTTGGGGGCGGGCCGCCTGCGCTGGGCGCAACCTCTCCTGCGGACCTGCATCGGCCCGGCGATCCGCTGGGCCTCGCGCCGGTTCTGCCTTTGCCGCAGGGCGCGGAAGATCAGCCGGAGGCGCGGTCGGCGCCTCTCCCTGATCCTGGGCCGGCTGCTCGCCCGGCGACTCTGCCTTCTTCGCGTCAGGTCCGTACTTTCGCATCACATAGCGCGCTGCGTTCTCGTCGATCGCGCTCATGTGATTCTTCGCCTTCACGCCCAGCTCGTTAAGGAGCGTAACCAGGTCCTTACTAGGCATATCAAGCTCTTTGGCCAGCTCGAATACTCTCACTTTAGCCATTGATCGTCACCCCCATGACCCGCATAAAGCCGAACTATCCTGCGGCGCTTCATAGGCCCCTGGGCGAAGCGCCGGCGCATCTCGGCGCTCGGCGGTAGTCCTGGCCGGATATGCATGGCCAAGGTCCCAAGAAAACCTGAAGACACCTACGACTCGACAGCCCCGATCAGCCTGTCGGAAAGCGCTGTTATCACGTCTTCCGGCACTGCTGTTTCGAGCGCTTTCGAAAGCTTACCCGAACGCACCGCCCGCTGCAGGCACTCGCGTGCCGCGCACACGTAGGCTCCCCGCCCCGACCGCTTGCCGGTGGGGTCAACGGCCACGTCGCCTTCGGGGGTCCGCACTATGCGGACCAGACTGCGCTTGTCTGTCACCCTTCCGCAGCCCACGCAGGTGCGCTGCGGCGTCTTCCTCACCTTCGGCATCTCAATGCACCTCTAGAAGTCGATTTCGAACCGGGGTATCCCGCCCAGCCCGACTTGGGCCTCGCTCTTGATGTCGATCTTCCAGCCGGTGATCTTTGCAGCCAGTCGCGCGTTCTGCCCTTCCCTGCCGATTGCCAGCGACAGCTGGTACGACCTTGGCCGGGCTCAATGCATTCGCGATGAATGTGGAATAATCCTCACTCCATGGTATCACATCGATCTTCTCGCCGCCCAGTTCCGACACGACCGCCTGGATGCGGGCGCCTCGAGGCCCCACGCAGGCCCCTACGGGGTCCACATTCGGGTCGTGCGCGAGCACCGCAACCTTAGACCTCGCGCCGGCCTCCCTGGCTATGCCACGTATC
>CAYZHL010000121.1:0-7746 GCA_964478095.1 uncultured Clostridia bacterium
TGGGCGCTCAGACGGACCCGGCTCGGCGAGAACTGGGCAGAGCTCACCGTCAGGGTTTTGGAGTAAGGCAGAGCGTCTCTGGCCGCCCCGCCGTCGGGCGCGCGCCGGCCCCATCCCCACCATGAGTCGGACGCAATGTTGGACACGGCGAACACTATGAACAGCGCCAGCAGGGCCAGCACTACGGTCCGGCCTATCGGGCTTCCGCGCCCGAACACGATGCCGACGCCCCACACAATAAGCAGGACAGGCCAGAACCGCCAGAGAGACTCCCACGCCTCCCACGGCACCACTCCGGTGGTGTTCAGGAGCAGCAGCACGCCGAGGACAATGATGATAATCGGGCCAACGAAGTCCTTCTGCTTACGGTCGCCCATGGGTATCGCCTCCTCGCCCTCTCCGTCGTTAATTCGCATACGCGGCGCAGATTCCTTCACGCGCGCCGTGCCGCGGGAAGTCTTTGCCGCATAGTTTGAGTAGGATGCCGAAAGAACATGACTGACATGGAGGAGACAGCATGGCTAAATCCGCCCGAGCTCTCGCAAGACGCATGTTCGCCGGCGGAAACACCGCCGAAGGGTTTCGCTCGTTCTACAGCCACATCATCGGCCAGGATGCTGAGCGCGTGATCGTGATCAAAGGCGGCCCGGGCGTAGGCAAGTCCACGTTCATGAAACACATAGCTGACCATATCACGAGCCTCGGGCAGAGCGTGGACTTCTTCCATTGCTCGTCCGACCCGGGCTCGCTGGATGGGGTGGTCTTTCCCCAGATCGGCGTGGCCCTGATCGACGGCACGGCGCCTCACATAGTCGATCCGCGTTTCCCAGGCGCTGTAGACGAGATCCTGTATCTCGGGGACTACTGGAACGAATCCGCAATCCGCGCTTCTCGCAATGACATAGTCACATGCACCAAGAACATATCACGGCTTTTCCAAAGGGCATACCGGTTCCTGCGCACTGCAGGCGATGTGCTTGACGACTGGAGCGAGGCCAATGCGGAGGCCCTCATGACCGGAGCAGCCAACAAGATCGCCCGGTCGGTCGTGGACCAAATAGCAGGAGACGCGCCGGTCGCCGACTGCCCAGGGGCCGAACGCCATCTGTTCGCATCGGCAATCACTCCCGACGGTTTCGTCAACTACCTCGATACCGTGGTATCCGGCTGTGACCGAAGGTACATTGTGCAAGGAGGACCGGGTTCGGGCAAATCCACCCTGATTTCCCGTGTGGCAGCCCGCGCTGTGGAATGCGGCATGGACGTGGAGTTGTTCCACTGCTCCCTGAGCCCGGCAAGCCTGGAACACCTGGTGATCCCGTCCATCGGAACTGCGATAATCACATCCGTAGAACCGCACGAGTGGACGGCCTCGCCCGACAGTGCCGTCCGCGATGTGATCATCGACATGGAGCAGTGCCTGGACCCGACCACGGTGCGACGTAACCAGGACATCATCGAGTACGACCGCAAGCTAATGCATGAAGCGATGTCCAGGGCAGTGCACTTCCTCGGCGAAGCTCGGCGCGCCCATCATTTCCTGGAGTCCTTCTACACGCCGAACATCGATTTCCACGCCGTGGGCGAACTGAGGGAGAAGACGCTTCAGCGGATACTCGCAACCGCTCCGCCCACACGGCCCACGCTGCCCACGCGCCCTACAGAACCACCTCGACCACATCGCGGTCGATCCGCCTCATAACATCCGAGATCTTGTCGATCAGAGCGGCATCGGCCTTGCACGCGGCGCGCATCTGCCGCAGCAGGTCGATGCTGCGGCGGAAGGCCGATACGACGTCTCCCTCGGCATAGGCCGAACCGCGCAGCATGTCGGCAAACTCGGCCCCCTGGCTCCACCGGTACGCCAGGGGCGCCAGTCCGGTGAAGAACCGCACTGTACTCGTGCCCACATAGCTTTCCTCCACCATCTCCACTTGGGCAGCGATCTCCCTGATCCTGTCTACATCGAAAGGCACCGACTTGGCCGGGAACTCTCCCCGGCGCGGCTCGTAGTCGATACACACCGCGAGCGACGCTATCTGGTCTTCGGTAAACTCGTGGAACACCCCTGAGAAAATCAGCTCGGTGACGAGCAACTCCTGAGTGTGGAGTTCGCGCGCGATCTCGCCGCGCGGAAGGAGCTTGCCGTCTTTCATGTAGCCCAATCGTTCGAGCAAAGCCTGCTTGCGCCTAAACTCGTGCACGAACCGCTCTTCGCTGCCCAGACGGCGCATGCGCTCGTACAGGCTCTGCATCCGCCCGACGATCACTCCTCGCCTGGCGAGGAGCTTGCGGCACGCCCTCTTCTGCGCCGTAGTGCACTTCTGGGTCTGGAGCGAGCCCAGCTCAGCCTGGACCGTCTCCAGCTGCGACCGTATATCAGCGCGCCTTTCCTTGCTCCGTCGGCGCCTGGCCGTCCGCTTCAGCTGCAGCCTGAGGTCGGCGACCCGAGCGTTGAGCCCGCTGGCATAGAGGGGGCATCCGGCCTGGTTCAGCCGCTCGCACGCGCCGCCCACGATCTCCGACTCCAGCTCGCGCGCGGTGACTAGTCCTGCTTCGATCTCGTGGCGCTCCGCATTCGTCTGGTAGCTGGCGAAGTTCTGTTTGAGCACCCTGTGGATCTCCTCGGGCGAACGCGTGGCCACCAGGTTTACAACGGTGTTATAGGACACGGTGAACCTGCTCACCAGAGGTTCAACCGTCCGTTCGTCGATGCTCGGGTACTCCTCGGGGCGGAAGTAGTTGAGGTCGGTGAGGATATACACGTAGCCTTCCTCGTCGATCCCGCGCCGGCCCGCGCGCCCTGCCATCTGAAAGTACTCCTGAGCCGTCATGGGGCGGAAGTCCACCCCGTTGAACTTCCTGACACTATCGAAACAGACAGTCCTGACAGGGAAGTTGATCCCCACCGCAAAGGTTTCCGTGGCGTAAAGCACGCGGATGATCTTGCGTTCGAAAAGATCCTCCACAATCTCCTTAAGCACCGGAAGCAGCCCTGCATGGTGGTATGCTATCCCCCGCTCCAGCGTCTTGCGCATCCGCTTAACGCTTGGCATGGAGTCGATGTTCATGCCTTCGATCCGTTTATCGAAGAACGTGAGCACCTGGCTACGCTCGCCGGGCGTCAGGTAGCTGACCAGCCGGCCGAGCTCCTCGGCCTTCTCCTCGCATTGCCGTCGGCTGAACACGAAATACAGGCACGGTAGCTTACACTGCTTGGACAGGTAGTCCACGAGGTCGATGTGTGTAGTCGAGGCGTACCTGGGCCCTTCCGGCTCCCAGAGCTCGTCCGATTCCTCGATCTCCCTGTCGCGCCTGGCCTTGAAGTCCCTAAGTTCCGCCAGCGTGCACGCGCCGCGGGCGTGCTCATACACGAAGTGCCGCAATGGCACCACTCGCTTGAAGTGCCTCACCACCGCGACTTCGTGTTTCTTGATGTCCTGTATCCAGAAGGCCAGCTCGTCGGCGTTGGGGATCGTGGCCGAAAGGCCCAGCAGGCGCATGGATTCGGGAGCGAAGATAATCGACTCCTCCCACACCGTGCCTCGTTCCTCGTCCGACAGGTAGTGGATTTCGTCGAATATGACGTGCGACACCCCGTTGAGCTCCTCCGGGCTTAGGTGGAGCATGTTCCGGAATATCTCAGTGGTCATGATCAGGATCTGCGCAGTGGAGTTGATCGCCACATCGCCGGTGACTATGCCCACATTGCCCGCGCCCAGGAGTCGCTTGAACTCCTTGAACTTCTGGTTGCTCAAAGCCTTGATAGGCGCGGTGTATATCACCCTATGACCCTCGTGGAACATCCGCTCAATCAAGTAGTCGGCAACAAGCGTCTTGCCCACCCCTGTGGGCGCCGACACCAGCACCGACCGCCCTTCGTTCAAATGCCGGATAGCTTCTATCTGGAACGGATCCAGCTGGAAACCGCGGTACTCAGTCTGAACCTCGTCCTGGCGTTTGGTATGCTGCATCAACTTCCCGCCTTGCTCGCATGTTCTGTGTTCATATTGAGTATACCGGTTAAGGCGGTGTGGCACAATCAGCCAGGCGGGTGATGCCAGGCGGGTGATGCGCGCCCTGCCCGACGGCAGGATTCGGCTTGCACGCCCAGAATTGTAGTGCCTGTGGGCTATGGATGACTGTGCAGTGGGTATTGTGGGAGGTTATGCTGATGGACCCGAGAATTGAGAAGCTGGCGGAGATACTTGTGGACTACTCCGTGGGAGTAAGCAAAGGCGATGTGGTTATGGTCGGCTCGGATGTCGACGGCGCGCCGCTGGCGAAAGCGGTGTACAGGCGAGTCATGCAGCGCGGGGGATTCCCGCGGCTCAAGGTGTACATGCCCGAGATCAGCCGCATCTACTTTGAAGAGGCCTCGGATGAGCAGATAGGCACACTGCTCCCCATCGATCTGGACGAGTACAGGGCATCGCAATGCCTGATCCGCATTTCCGCGCCGGCGAATCTGGCCGAGACGGCCAATGTGGAGCCGGCCAGGCTGTCGGCGAGGAGCCGGACCATGAAACCCGTCTCCGACTACGTGATGGCCGGCAAGGTTCGCTGGTGCGGCTGCAACTTCCCCTGCAACGCCTTGGCGCAGAAGGCCGAGATGTCGTTGGAGGAATATGAGGACTTCGTGTATGGAGCGACCAACGTCGACTGGGCAGCGCTCTCGCACGAGCAGGAAGCAATCAAGCAGCTGTTCGACGGCGGCCGGCAGGTACGCCTGATCGGCGAGGGCACGGACCTGACCTTCTCCATCGAGGGTCGGCCCGGCGTGAACTGCGACGGACACTACAATATGCCTGATGGCGAGGTGTTCTACTCCCCGGTGGAGGACTCTGCCGAGGGTTACATAACCTTCAGCTATCCTGCGATCTACATGGACCGCGAGGTGGAAGGGGTACGCCTCGCGTTCTCCCAGGGGAAAGTAGTTGAGGCGCGCGCCGCAAAAAACGAGGAGTTCCTCCTGAAGATGCTGGACACCGACCCAGGCGCCCGCCGCATCGGCGAATTCGGCATCGGCACGAACCACGGGATCACCAAGTTCACCAGGGACATTCTCTTCGACGAGAAGATCGGCGGAACAATCCATCTGGCTCTGGGCCAGTCATATCCGGAGGCCAAAGGCGAGAATGACTCAGCCATCCACTGGGACATGATCGCCGACCTGCGTCGCGGCGGCGAAATCCAGGTAGACGGTCGAACAGTGCAGCGCGACGGGAAGTTCCTGAAATAGAAGGCCTTCACGCGCAGACGCGCGCGTAGAACGCCCCGGTCGCGGAGGTCGGCTTGCTTGATGCCTGCTCCGCGCCGGGGCGTGTTTGGTTCGGGTCGCTTGGTAGGTTGATGCGCATCAAGACGTCCTTGCGAGCGTCAAGAACACGCATGATTAGCCTAAGCGGGTGATTTTCAGGGATGGCTGCAGGGTGCTTCCGTACAGTGGAGAATGAGGGAGTATGTAGCAATGGCGCTTGCCTGGGGGTGATGACCCGTGGTAGGCGACGATAGAGATGAGGCTTGCACCGGAGTATCCGTACTAGTAGGGCCTGATGCCATGGTCACATGCTTCGCTGACCTCATACAGGTGGAAGCAAGTCCAGAGTATGTGTCTATCAATGTTCTTCAGAAGGTCCCCGGTGCTTGTAGAGACACTGAGCGTGAGGGTTCTGCGCAAGCAACGCTTGTAAGCAGAGTGGCAATGACTTGGCCACATTTCGTCCGACTGGCCGACCTGCTGCCCAGGATTGTAGACGACTATCGTGACAGGGCGAGACAGGCGTTTGAAGGGGCACTGAGGTAAGGCGAGCGGGTGACAAGAGTGGATGCTGCGTCGTATGTTATCAGTACAACTGACTATGAGGGTGAGCCCATCGTCCTGACTGACCGTTGCTACCAGACGCATGTCAGCGGATGGGGAGACTCGGATAAGGATACTCGTCTGAGACTTGTCCCGCAGCTGTGCAAGGTCATTCAATGTCCCCGGATGGTGATCCCAGATCCCGGCCATACTGGCCGCAGACGGTACATTGATCTAATGTCGGATCCCGGGATTTCCGACCACTTGCTTGCCGTGGTTGTTGTGGTAGACTGTTCAGTAACCCCGCGGGAAATCGTGACCTGGATGTCAAAGCGTAGTCTGTCTGTTGTCTCGGAGCAGTTGAATCACCCTCGCGCAGTCCATGGTGAGATCACCCCTCAGCCCTCACTATACCTCTTTCCATACGCCTAATCCCGCACTCCTCCCCATGGATACGTACAGTGACGAGGTAAGCCTCGCCGCGGCGTACAGGTTGAACCAGAACCCGTTATCTGCGGAGTACTGTCCTTGCGGCCCCGGAATCGGCGAAAGTCGCCTCCCATCGGGCACCGTGCCCGTCTCCGCCCGCGATCAGGATCTTTGCGTATCCTTCAAGGCGCTCCAGAGCGGTGGCCTTCGCCGGCGAGTCGTGGAGTGTCATGGCCGGCTCTACGATGGGCCGTACGGGCACTAAGCCTCCCGCGCGGTGGTATGGTTCCACCGCGACTGACGCTGAATGCCCCGTGCCGAACAAGTACAGCAAGCCCCCGTCTCTCAGGGAGCACGCAATCACGTCGGCAGCCTTCTGTATGGCCGTCGCTTGAGTGGCGGCTATTCTGCCTACCACCGCTGCCGCTTCCAAAAGGTACGACTGCCCCAACATCTCGAACACCGCCGGTTCACCCCCACACGCGTGGGGAGATTCGGCTGTTTCCGACACAGTGAGAATGGAGAACTCAGCTGTGCAAACCGCCTATCCCCCTGCAACAGGCGTGAACAGGATGATAGTCTCGCCGTCGACGAGGACGTGCGACTTCGTGGCCGGTTTGCCCGCGGCCACTACCCGCATTACCAGCTCGGTCTGGATGCCGAGCCTAGCAAGCATGTCGGCAACGGTATCGCCCGGCTCGAACTCGAAGTCGAACTCCTCGCGCGGATCGGGGAAGTACTCCAGCGCATGCCCGTGGACTATCACCCTTACGTTCAAACCTGTACCAGTCCTCTCATAGAACTGCCAACCACATGCAGGCCCACAGCATTACCTGCAGCGGGCCCCGCTACAGCAAGACCCTACAGCAAGCCCCGGCTCTCCAGATCCTGCACGCACTTTTCGAGGCCCAGTCGCTCCAGCGTGGCGCGGGTGGGCCTGCCCTGTGCGTCCCAGCCTCTCTGGGCATAGTAGTCGTCCAGCATGAAGTCCAATTGCGCCATGGTGAGCATCTTGCCCTTGCCTGGGCCGGTGGGTATGGGCTCCTCGTAGAACCGCGCCGGCGGATAATCGGAATTGCGTCCGAACCCCGGCACTTCCAGGAACGCACGGGTTCTGGTGAGGTTCCATACCCTATCGGTGGCCTCGTACAGCTCCTCCACAGTCATCTTGCGCCCGGTCACGGCCTCGAACATGTCGGGGTAATGCTCGAACTCGAAGCCGATCTCCACCCATTGCAGGCGGCATGCGCCCAGAAGGTCGAAGGACGGGCGGATCCGCTGCAGTTCGATGACCTTGGCCGCTTTCCCTTCCACTTCCTCGCGCCCCTTGGCCACGTCGTATGTGATGGCCCAGGCCCTGTTGTGATGGGCCCCAATATCGCACGTCATGTATGCCAACATCATGGCGGGCGCCCACCGCGCCTCGTATCCACTCCACTCCAGGCCCTTGACGTGAATGGCGAATTTCTCGGACCCCTGCCCGAACTTAGCGGCAGCCGCGCGCACCCCGTCGG
>CAYZHL010000122.1:0-7730 GCA_964478095.1 uncultured Clostridia bacterium
GTTGAATGCGTCTACCCCAATCCATTGAGGCAGAGTTACTCTCACAGGCTCCTAGGTACAGTCACAAGGCGCGTCACGGAGTACCAGTCAGAGTTGCCTACGTTGGCCCCCACCGTCACCGAGGCGGTTTCATCGACGGTCACCCACGTCGTGACGGTGACAATGCTGCCCGGCCTGACCCACTTGACGGGAGATGACTCCGTCGGAGAGTAAATCTCCACACGAACTACGTTGGCGGCCCAGGCTGACCCTGATACGCACACAAGCAGGGCGACAGCAAGCAGTGGGGCTATCACCAGTGTCCTTCGCCAGTGGCTTTTCACTTAGTCCACTCCTTCGTGAATGATCATTGAAAGCGGAGATTCGCAGCACAGGATGAGAATTGAGAGTCCCTTGTAGCACAGTCGTTTCTAATTTTATCATAATATATCGATATTTCACACCCGGCCTTGACACCGATACCGCGTAGGCAACGGGTCGCAGATGAAGCGCGGGCTTGAGAGTTGGGCCTTCGCCGCTTGGCAAGGGCGCGGGATTTGGAAGTTGCGGGCTGACTACATCTCTGTATCCCAGTATCGGGTAGGCGGCGGGATTGCTCCCGCCGACCTCCCACACCACCGGGCGTACGGTTCCGTACCACGGCGGTTCATGTAGCGCTCTGGAATCGTCGATGCTGATTGAGCAGCGACACGAGTCCAAATGAGTCAAAGAAGGACTTCGGGAAAGCTTGGTTCATGTGTGAGGCTCCTGCATTCCACCAGGGGCCTCGCCCATTGGTGGCGGACCTCCATGCGCGCTCCTCCGTCAGTCCACGTTTCATCAGGTTGCGCGCTCGCGTATAGGAGCGTTTCCACTGACGCCAGAGGATGCACCGAAGCTTCCGCCGGAGCCATCCGTCCAGTTCCTCGAATACGTTCTTCACCTGCGCCAGCTTGAAATAGTTGCTCCAGCCGCGTAGGATCGGGATGAGCGTATCGATTGTGCGTCGCAGACTGCGCCCCCTGCCGCGTCGAAGGATCTCCTTCACCTTGCCTTTGAAGCGTTTCACGGACTCCGGGGCCGCTTTGAGCCGGGGCTTCTTGTGAAACGTCATCGAGTAGCCGAGGAACTTCCTTCGCCACGGGCGATCCACCGTGCTCTTCTCCCGGTTGACCCTTAGCTTGAGCTTTCCCTCCAGGAACCGAGTGAGCGATTCCATCACCCGTTCACCGGCACGCTGTGATTGCACATAGATCGTACGGTGAGTAGCCCCGGGGAATCGCACCCCGAGGCCCTCGCAGAACCGGACTTGAACCTCTCAGCTCATCCGGCTCCCATTATCCAGCCTATGGCAAGATCCCCAATTGCCAATGCGCAAACAGTCCCTGCTCCCGCCTGGCGACCTTCCTCAGCCAGTGCGTCGCCCGCCGCTGATTGGCGAGCTTCTTGTGCTTTCGCTGGACCCACCGGACCAAGGCTCGGTTCATGTGCTTGAGTACAGAGCACAGTTCCGACTTATAGAAGCGCCCGTAGTAGCTGATCATAGGACCGAACATCCTCGCCAGATCCTCAAGGGTCTTGTCCGGCTTCAGGTGCATGCACCAGCATGGCCGCCTCGTATGCGATTTCTGTTCGTCAGGCCAGCGCTTTGCCTGCGGCTTCCTTCAGATCCCACCTCACGGTGAACACCCTTGCCGTCCGGCTAACAGTTCCCCCTGCCGGGCCTGTAGGGGACTTGCACCCCCAAGTGAGTGCGCCCTGCCGGGCGCACAGCGGAATGAAGGGCGCGCACCCCATTTGGTGCGCGCCCTTCACTACTGTCAGTCTAGGTACTCAGCCAGGCATGTCCGCCTCCGGTTCAGGCGATGCGCCATGCGGCGCTCACGTGTGTCGCCCGACCGCCTACCAGCCTTCTCTCATCGGCAGTCTCCCGAACCCGAAGCACTCGAGGGATCCGACAGACCCAGCGCCCGCATGGTCGGCGCAGAACCCCGCGCCGAACTTGATGGTCATCTCGGTGGATCTCCATCCGGCGCTGGTCTTGACCAGATCGATCAGGATCTCTCCGCTGTCGCTTCTCCATCGGGGCACTCCGGTCGCCTGTTCGTATACCTCGAACTTTCCTGCTATTCGGGCTGTGACCCTGATTTTGTCGAGTGCTACTACGCTCCACGCGTTCACGTCGTCGTACTCGCCCGCGATATCGCCCGCAACTGCTGATGAACCGGCGTCCGGGCAATCGATGTCCAGGCGGAGCACGTATCCTTTCTCCGTGCGGAAGCAGCCCTGCGGAACCTCGTCCCGCTGCAGTTCGGTCCTGAGGGTTTCAGCGTTCTTGGTTCTGGTGAGTCTCTCCGTTATCGTCAGCTTGAACCCGGCAGCCAGTACTCTGTTCGCGGCCATTGCTTCACCATCGTAGCCTTCGACTCCCCGAACCCAGTCGTTCACGGCTTTCGTTATTCGAGTCAGCTCCTCCGCCTCTTCCCATGGCGGCGCCGGCAGCACCGGTGTGCAACCTGCAAGAAGCGCAGCGGTAGCTGCCAGCACTGAGAGGATTACGACTTGCTGCACCTTCATCCTCAACCCTCCTTACCACGGTCGCAGGCGACCGAAGCCAAAGCCTGTCCGCTCACTCAATACCCTGTAGTCGCAGGACTTAGTGGCATCTCCGATCCTGATCGTCACGGTGAGCATCCCGGGGTGCATTACGTCCGCGTCGAGCAGGATGTAGAACTTGGCCAGTTCTGGTGTTCTGACTACGGTCACGAGTCGCCAGTCATCTTCGAGAGGTCTGCTGCCGAGGAGTACCTCGACTATGCCGTCGTAGAGCCCTGCCACGCTGAAGGCCACGGTCGACACTTCGTTGATCGCGTGCGCGCCCGGCTCAGGGTGGACATCGAAGATCATTGCATCAACCAACATCACCTCGGGCGCCACTGCTTCGGGGCCCTCATTGCCCCAGCTATCCACGCCCTTGACACGAAGCGCGTTCGCTCCACGGCGCAAACGTGACGACGTAAAGACAGGCTCTGTCGTCCAGGACCAGGCTTCGTCGTCGAGCTTCACCCAGTAGCCCCGGATCCCAGGGCTGTCTTCGTCGTCTTCGACTATCCATGTCCAGGTAAACGTGGACAGGTTGGTCGCGGTTGGCGCGATCGGAGACGTCATAACCACAGTAGGCCCCGTACCGTAGATGGGGGTTGAGAATGGATCCGATTCCACCCAGTCCGAGTAGTTGCCCGCCACGTCCTTCGCCCTGACCCGGGCCACATAGTCGCCGTCAACCAGCCGAGTTGGGAGTGTGAACGCGCAGTCGCCGGTCAGGGGAGTGTCGACGTCTTCATCCGCCGCGATGTCGACCGTGACGGCGGCGCACAGCACGTCCCAGAGGGGGTTCGCGATCCCTTTGATCTGGAACTCGTAGAGATCCACGCCTGATTGGACCACGCCCGCTCCGGCGTCAGTCGCATGCGCCCAACCAAACGATAGGGCGCCCCCTGCGCTCTGCCCCGGCTCCATGACGGGCTTTCCCGGGTTCCCTGGCCTGCCGGAATCGTATATGAACGGGGCGCCGAACCAGTCCGATTCGTTGCCCAAAAGGTCGATGGCCCGAATCCACACCGTGTAGGGCGTTCCGGAAGACAGCGGCAGCGTTTCCGAGGCGTATTGCTCCGTGTCGGCGCCTGAAGACTGAAGCAGATCGCCTGCAGTGTGGATCAGGACGCCCGCATCGCGCGCCGGGCCCCCCACCTGAGACCGGATCTCCAGCTCGTAGCCGAGCAGGCCGATTCCGGGGCCGCCGCAGTCAGTCGATGCGCCCCATGTCACGTGGATCTTCGGGTTATTGGCGAAATAGCGGAGATTGCTGCTGTTTCGAGACCCGACCGTGGCGTCGGCCTGAGCGGTTGGAGGCGAACGGTCCACGACGAACGTAAACCCGGGGTCAGTGATGACGCCGCGGTTTCCCGCATCGTCCACGGCGACTACCTGACAGTAGTACGTGCCGCTGGCAAGCGGATCCGTAGCGGTCCACGTGGCTGCCCAGGGTCGGGCGTTATCACCAGGTCGATGCCCGCGCAGAACAACACCCGGTGCCTCCGTCGCAAGTTCGGCGTCACTGTACACAACCACTGTGATGTCGCTCGGCGAGGCGGCATTGTCAAACCCCGACCCGCCGTCGTTATCCCACACCTGCACGCTCATGCTGGGCGTCGGATCGGCCGTGTACTGAACACCGGCGACATCCACAGGATCCTTTCCGTCGGTATCCGCCACTACTGCGCACACCGCCCTCTCCGGAGCAGTGGTGTCCAGCAGAAACGACCATGTGCCGGAAGCATACGGATACCTGGATGATAGCCCTTCTAGGTTTGCGGCGCTCACGGAGAGCATGTACTCGCCCTCGTCCGCAAGCGGCGATAGCGGCTCATACGTAGACACAAACCCTGCCCATGTGCACCTACCTGTCACTGGCCCTTCCGGCCCAGTCATGGTCCATGCGACACAGTCGGCATCTACCTGGCTTGGGGGGATCTCCTCGATCCTGATACTTGGGGCCATACCGGCATTGCACGTTTCGAATCCATGGATCGGAAACGGATCTAGGAACTTCATGCCGCTGAGACTGACGTTGAAGATCAAGGTAGAGACGCCTACGTTGCCTGATCCGTCAGTGGCGGTAAGTGATAAGGAATGAGGGCCGTCTGCGAGACCCTCGATGAACATGCCGTAGAAGCCGCTTTCGTCCGGGGCAATCGCGCTTCCAGGGTCGCCGTCGAAACTGGCCGTTACCGAGTCCATTCCCAGGGTAGGCATATCATCGATGATGTGCACTCTGAACGCGGCCGAGTCAGCTACTATCCACACATCATCCGGCGCGATCACTCCGTCCACGTACCAGGGGCCAAACACCGGCGGCGCCGAATCCATCAGTTCGAAGTAGTGTGTGCTGGTGGCGATGTTCCCGGCATTATCCGCTACCTGCAACGTTATCGACTTAAGCCCGGGTTCGTACATTTCCTTTATCAAGATCTGTACCTCGCCCCTACTCGGGCTGACAATTACGCCGTGCAGGATTCCGCCTGTCACGTGCACCGACTGCTTGGTGATCCCGGCCCAATCGACGCCGCTCCCGGCGTCGCTTACGTTCACAGCGAACGTCTGGAAAGTGGTGTTCTCGATGGGACCGGCAGGCCACCAGCCGGTAATGGTAGGCGCTGTCTCATCCGCGCCTGACCCGTTCTCTCCACTCTGTGCCAGCAATGTCGCAGGCCTCCCCACAGAACAAGCCAACACAACCAAAGCAAACAGCGCAACAAGACTCAGCCGGGCATCTTTCACAGGATCCGCTCCTTTCTGCCCGGCACGCCGATCGGCAGTCCATTCGCGCGAGTTTACACACAACGATGCACAGAAGACCTGACCGCGCGTTCCGGGCAGTTAATTGAGTTGTCCGGACACCGGCATAATACGGTGCCTATAGCAGTTACCTCCAATACTCTGTGTATTCCTGTTCGACGGAACCCCACTTATTCCTGCCAGCCCTGTGACTTGTTTCCGCCCGCCATGTACATCAGAGAGGCGGGCGCCCAAGCGCCCGCCTCTCCATCTCTAGTTGCTATTCAGAATCTACTTGGACCCATGCGCCATGGCTTCCTACTGCTTCCACTAGAGCATGGACGGGAGTTTCCCTATTCCGAGTCCCACAGTGCCCGACAGAGCGCGAGCGGCCGATGCGGCCCCGGCTCCAACCCCAGTTTCGAAGACGATCTTCATGCTAATCATCTTCCATGCGTTGGGCGTACGGACCAGGTCGATGGTGATCAACCCGTTGTCGCTGTTCCACCAGCCATTCTCGATCCGTCCGCCGGTGAAGTTCAGACCTTGCAGGCCGCCCTCGATGGTCTCCCACACTCCGAACTCGCCGTTCACAGTGGCGGAAGACTTGTTTATCCTGGTGATTAGCCAGTCAACATCGAATTCCAGCTGATATCCTGCGCCGCCCTTTGCCTTGCTCTTGCGGAAGGTCAGCTGGTTGTCCTCGTCGCCAAGCAGTTCCTCCATGAGCTTAGCCGCGGGCTTCTCATAGGGCTTCGCCGATCCTTCTTGAATGATCAGCTTGAAGTCGGGGGCCAGAATACCGTTGCCTGCCATGGCGTCAACATCGTAGTCCTCGACCCCGGTCACCCAACTACCCAGAGCTTCCGCGACACGCTCTCTCTCCTCTGTCTCGTTCCACTGGGCCGGAGGCTTGAACCCGCAGCCCGCGAGCGTAAGCGCCACGGCCACGAGAGCTGCGAGGATTGCGATTCGCTTTGTCATTATGGTCAACCCTCCTCTGCAAGCGTATTCGTTCGGCCTTGCCTCAGGGCCCGGGCGGGGCGAACCCCGCCCGGACTTCCCTTTGCGTTGTTACCCGTTACCACGGACGCAGGCGGCCGAATCCGAATCCGCTGCGCTCCGCGCTTACCTCGTAGCTGAAGGCGTAGCTATCGTCCGCCCCTATCTTGATCGTGATCAACATGGGGCCAGGGTTCATGATCTCCCCATCCAGCAGGACGTAGTACTTGCCCATATCCGGAGGCTCAATCACCGTCACAAGACGCCAGGCCTGGTCGCCCTTAAGCTCGACGCCGTTCACGAAGACCGTCACCGGTGCATCATACAAGCATGCTACTTCGAACGCAATCGTCGAGATCATGTTGATCTTGTATGTGCCTGGGATAGGTACCACCAGACCCATGACTGGCTTGACTACCGTGACCTTGCCAGAGGCCATGGACGCGCCCACGTTTCCGAGGCCGTCGATCCCTCTGACTCTCAGCACGTAGTCGCCTGCCACCAGCTTGCCCTCAGGCGTGTAGCTTGTCCCAGTCACGTCTCTCCAGGATGTTCCGTCCAAGCTGACCTGATAGCCCTTGATGACACCGCAGCCAGAATCGGACGCCTTCCATGTCCAGGTGAACTTGGTGGCATTGGTCGTCACGTCCGCGCTCGGGGTTATCTCGGTGATATCAGGGCCGCTCACGTCGACGGTGGTGTATGCCGGCGGCTCAGACCAACCCGACACGTTTTCTGCTGCATCGCATGCTCTGGCTTTGCCTCTCACAGTGGATCCATCCGGAACGTTCTTCACTGTGTAGCTCGGATTCGTGAGCCCCTTGCCGTCTTCCGGCTCTTGCCAGGCACCATTATCGATCTGGTAGCTGAAATCGTACCCGATAGCATCGGGCACAGGCCACCACTCGAACGTCACCGATGTGCTTCCAGTGTACAGAGGCAGAGCCTTCATCACCGGCGGTGCAGGCTTGGTCGCATCGATCTCCACGTACCCGGCTCCCGACCTCGTGCTTTCGTTACCGAGTGCGTCGATCGCGGTTACCTGCAGGTAGTAGATGCCGTCCAGGAGATCTCCCGGAACCTCGGCACTCGGCCTCCAACTGGGCATCGATTCGGGCTCGGCGTCGATCTTCTCGTCAAAGATCGCGCCCGTGCCAGCCTTGCCCAGGAAGACATGGTACCGGACCGCATCAGCGACCGCAGGCCAGGTCCACGTGGGTCTTCGCTCGTTGGTCACCGGCTTGTCAGTGTGAGGTACGTCGGGTTCTGCCGGAGGCGTGGTGTCAACCATGAACTCCAGCGTATCGGAGAACCCGCTCCAGTTACCCAGGCTATCTCCTGCCTCACCCTGCTGCTGGTTCTGAATGGTTTCCATCCTCTGAGTACATTTCCCGTGATATCGTAAGCATAAA
>CAYZHL010000123.1:0-7683 GCA_964478095.1 uncultured Clostridia bacterium
TGTCGCCGCTTACTCACGACTGAAGTCACGAGTATGCGCGGCGATTCAATCAAAGAGGCCGCCTGGCCCATCCTAACAAGGAATGAGTCAGGCGGCCTCTGTTGTGCGCCAACCCCATATCTGATTGACCTAATTCGTGGACCTACGCCTCTATGGCAGGCCTATTACTTTACGCCGCAAGCAAAACGACCTCTGCCCGTGCAGACGACTCGCCCACGAGCATGGTCTCGAGCTTCTCGATCTGCTCGTCTTCCAGTCCCACCAAGTTCTTGAGGTAGTTCACCACCACGGCCTTCACATTGTCATCCGTGACGGGCTGGCCGTTGTTCATCTCCTTGAGCTGATCGTACATTATCTTCGACACCAGCTTGTAGCCATCAGTGCCCTTCTGCACCTTGTAGTAATTCTCATAGGAGACCATGTAGTCCTCGACGATCTCGTCGACCGTCGCCCCAGCCAGTCCCTCAAGGACCGCTATGACTATGCCCACCCTGTCCTTGCCTTCCACGCAGTGAACTGCATACGGCCCGTCGTGCGCTATCATGAACTCCAGAGCAGCCTTGACCTTCGCAGTGAAGTCCTTCGCCGCAAAGTCCACTCCCATCCCGACTGCAATCACATTCCCTTTGTCATTGAGATTACGGTAGTGCTCGGAATGGGCGAGGTTCGCCGCGAACTCCTCGGGATTATCCGACAGGTTCAGAACTGTGTTGATCCCGTGCTTTTCCACCAGCTTAGCCGCGCAAGACGACCGATCGTCGCCCAGCGACGGGTGTGATGTTCTGTATAGAATCCCCGGCCTCATGTTCCCTGCCGTTACCTCTCTGAAGTTCGCGAAAGCTTCGTCGCTGCTGTAGTCCTCCCGCTTCTCCAGTTTGGTGAGATGACGGATCTCGATTTCGGATAGGTACGCGCCCTTCTCCCGCAGATACACAGACACTTCGGTTCCGACGGACACGCCATATTTCGTAGCGAAGTTGCCGTAGTTGATTGCGAGTTGAACATTGCCGCCGCTGATTCTAGCAAGGGGTGTCCCTCTGTCGACATCGCCGTAGATCGTGACGAAAGGCACTACAAGCTCGTGTTCAACTATCCTCACGACCACAATGTCCCCTACCTCGGCTCCTGAGGTCGTCACAGTCTCCTGGCTTATGTCTGTCATTGAGTTTCCGTACTTGTCCACCGCGGTGATCCTCCCGCTGAAGAGAGGAGTGTCCTCTGCAGCTCCGACCGCTGCACAACTACCTAGAGCACCAAGAACCAAAAGCGAGATAACCAACACCATCGACGCCAGTCTTCTCAAGCTCTGCACCTCCATCTTAACTAGTACCGTGGAATCCCACACTTATCAGTCGCCTCAAGCGGCCGACATGGTCTCCATAAGCCTCGCCTGATCTATGACCATTGCATCCTTCCATTCCGGGCCTTTGACAAACTGCCTACCTGATGACTTTATCAATCAGCCGGATGACCGCCTCATGCGGGGCACTGACCGCTACACCGCGAAACAATGTCCTTGGCGAAGCAGCGTCCTCGTGATTGATTCGCAGATTGCCTGAATAATCCTGCCTGATGAGCCCGCGCCGGACCACGCAGAGGTTCGTCCGCCGGGAGTGTTGCAGTGTACGTGCTATGGTAGAATCATGTCGAGCGGCTCTGATGCAACAGACAGCCAGACTCATGCGACACGGAAACAGACACACCTGAGTTGACGGAGGTGAGCGACGTGGAGTTTCTGTCTATCGGCAAGATGGCTGCTCTGAACCACATAACGGTTCAAACGTTACGCCATTATGACAAGATAGACCTGCTGAAGCCGCTACACGTCGATGAGGAAACCGGCTACAGGTACTACGACATAAAACAGAGTGCGATACTGGACATGATTCAGTACATGAAATCGCTGGGAATGTCTTTAGAGCAGATAAGAGAGCAGTTCAGGAAGGAAGACATTGAGGAGATCCAGGACATCCTCAGGAAGCAGAGCAAGAACATCGACGATGAGATCCGGCGGCTCCATCAGATGAAGAGAGGCGTAGAGGCCTGCATCAGAAGCTATGGCAGGTACCTGCGAATGCCCGACGAAGGCGCGATAACGCTTGAGACCATCCCGGCCAGAAAAGTCTTCTGCTATGACGGAGGGATAAACATCTATGACCACGGCCTCGACACTTATGAGTATATCCTGAGGGAGCTGAAGAAGCAGGTGATCATCGCGGACCTGCCCATGGTGTACTTCTGCAACGTAGGCTCCATATTGCGAAAAGAGATGATTGATGCAGGTAAGTTCGAGTCCTCAGAGATATTCGTGTTCGTTGATGATGACTTTGAAGACCAAGAAGGCATAGAGGTGATACCAGGCGGCAATTACGTCTGCACATACTTCCACAGCTTCTGGAACGAAAGAGAGAGCGCCCGAAGGCTGTTTCACCACATAGATGAACAGGGATATCAGATAATCGGCGATTACGTGTGTGAAGTGGTGGTCGAGCTGCCCATCTTTGACAACAACGAAAGGAACATGTATGTGCGACTGCAGATACCGGTAGACATCCCAAGCGTCGCGTGAATGTGGGCTGATTGGGAAAACCCGCCTCCCCCAGAGCCCCGGAGCCACCTCCCCGGTTGACTCTATTCTTACAATAGACATTACTCTTGAATCAGGAGCAAAGAATAGGTCAAGTGAGGCTTGCAAGCTACCAATTGAGACCGCAAGGGGGAGAGCGCAATGAGAGAGAAGATCAAGGTCATTCAGTATGGCTGCGGGAAGATGGGCAGGTACTTCCTCAGGTATCTGTACGAGAAGGGCGCGGAGATCGTCGGCGCAATCGATCTCAATCCGGCGCTTGAGGGAAAAGACGTCGGAGAAGTCGCAGGGCTTGGGTTCAAGATCAACGTGCCGATCAGCTCCAACGCTGAAAAGGTCTTCCGCGAGTGTGATGCCGATGCATGCGTCATCGCAACCAGGAGCCTGATGCCCGACGTGTATGACGCCTTTGAGCTGGCCGCAAGGCATGGCGTCAATGCCATCAGTACCTGTGAAGAAGCCTTCTACCCGTGGAATACCTCGCCCGCACTCACCAACAGCCTGGATAGGCTGGCCAAAGAGAACGGCTGCACTCTGGCAGGATCGGGTTACCAGGACGTATTCTGGGGTAACCTGATCACCACGCTGGCGGGCTCAAGCCACAGGATCGACAGAATCGAAGGCGTGTCCAGCTACAATGTAGAGGACTATGGAATCGCCCTGGCAGAAGTGCATGGGGCCGGGCTCAGCCTCGAGCAATTCGACACGGAGATTGCCCAGAGTGATTCCCTGCCCTCCTTCATGTGGAATTCGAACGAGTGGCTATGCTCACAGTTCGGATGGTCCATCAAGTCAACCAGCCAGAAACTCGTTCCCACAACCCATGACAAGGACATCAAGTCTGAGACGCTGGGAAGGGTAATCCCCGCAGGTCACGCCACAGGCATGTCGGCGATAGTGACAACAGTAACGAACCAGGGGCCGGTCATAGTATCTGAGTGCATCGGAAAGGTGTACGCGGAGGGCGAGTTCGACAGGAACGATTGGTCCATAATGGGCGAACCCAATACGGTGGTCCAGATCGCGCGCCCAGCCACAGTGGAGCTGACATGCGCGACCATCGTGAACCGGATACCACAGCTGCTCGAGGCGCCTGCGGGATACTATACGACCGAGAAGATGCCGCCGGCGGCGTACAGAACCTACCCGCTGCATTTCTACGTCGACTAGCCGGGGCAGGATCACGCAGCTGCCACCGGATCACGCAACTACTACACGCCGGTTGGGGTGGGCACCCACCCTGACCGGCGAGCCTCTCGGCTATTGCCGAACTACCGTGGGATAGAGTACCTGTCCTGTGTCCATGATCTCCTTAAGGAATCCGCTCCTATCATGTCCGTACTCGATCAGCACCGGTTCAATGCGAAAGTCAACCAAGCGCCTAAGCTTGTACAGCTTGGCCTGTTCGTCCAGATAATCACCTTGTAGCTTGTCCACAATAACGGCTATGCCAATATCCGAATCCGGTTTCGCTGCCCCCTTGGCATACGATCCGTACAGGATGATCTGCCGAGCCGGCAAGAGAGAGCCGCAGCACAGAAGAAACTCGTTTAGTCTATGAACGAGACCGCAGATACCCGTGGGGGTGCCTTCGTTCCGCTCCTAAGTGGTTCTCAGCTAGTTCCTGCGCGATACGTCGGTCTACGCTATAATCCCTGATAGATCCATGCATGACTCGTATCCACGGGCATTCCTAGGCGTGACGTTCCCCTGTGGCGGGTCTGAGCGGGGTTCTCAGTCATCCTGTCCAGTCCTGGACCGGTTTCTCGGGCGACCAGTCCAGGTCCTGCCTGGTTTGACAGGCATCAGTTGTCTGAATCCGCGCCGGAAGCGGCGCCTCCGTTTTCTGGCGTCAGGATCTTGGCAGACCTACAGGTATAGGCGGTTCACATAATATGGTCGCGTACGCGGGACTCTCGTGTCTGCCCGTTATGGCCCCAACTATCCCCAGATATAGGGTAGTAGTCTGCGGGAACAGCAGAGAAGTCATTTCCTCCGCCATTTCACGACGGCACATGCATGCCAGCAGCACACCAGGACGGCTTTTCTTCATGCCGATGCGAATAGTGCAAACATCCAGGGCGCCCTTTTGAAACGGCAGTCTCTGGACAAAATCCCACGCGCCGGCCGGTCGCTAGGAGGCCGGTTGCTCGCTAATCTGTTCAACGACGCACTGAATCAGCCTGCCGACTGACAGATCCGGCACGCCCACTACAACATTGTTACAGTGATTCACCGGTATCAGGATTCTACTCGCGCTGCTCTGTCCCACAGCAACGGCCATCGCCGGCGTGATTTCTCCGTAGAGCGAATCTGCGATGACTATGCCGATAGGCCCGATGATGACATCGGCGTTTCTACATGCCACAATCACCGCATTTTCGCCCGTTGCAGCATTGTCGGCGCCGGCCCTCAGCATAGCGGACGTGGCGATGCTGTTTGTGCCGACAGCCGTAATGACGGCATCTGGGCAGTTCGCCTTGATACCGGCGACCAACTGCTTGCCGATACCGCCGCCCTGTCCATCAATGATCGTAATGCGCAGTCTCCTGCCTGTATCCCCCATAAAGCCGCTCCCATTTACCGAATTACAGTGCGTGTTCGCCTCGGCGCGGCGAATTCCTGCAGCGCAGTATGCGAGCGTCGCCCGAGGGGAAACGCATGACGTAGCCTGGCGCTAGAGGAGTTGCCTGAGCTCCTGAAGCGTCCGGATCTCACGCGTTGGGGCGAGGTCCTCGCTACAGGGCGCACCATGAGGGTTGTACCAGCAGGTGTCGATTCCGGCATTAACGCCGCCGCGGATATCCGAACTCAGAGAATCGCCCACCATCAGGACGGTCTCGCGCCTCGGGTGGCCAAACATGCTCATGGCGTACTCGAAGATCCTCGGATCGGGTTTGCTGAAGCCTACCTCTTCCGAAATGATAATGTGCGAGATTATCTCATGCAACGCGGACTTGCCGAGCCGCGAACGTTGAACCTCGGTGATCCCGTTCGTCAAGATAGCCAGGGTGTACCTTCGGGCCATGTAGCGGCAGATATCCTCTGCCCCATCTATCAGGTACGAACCTCTGGCCAGGTGATGAAGGTAGCGCCGGCTCAGAGCCTCAGCATCAGCCTCGCGAATCTCGGCAAGGAGACGGCGAAAACGCTCCACTCGGAGCTCCCCAGACGTGATGTTTCCCCTCTCGAGCTCTTTCCAGAGTGCGTCGTTCACTACGCGATATCTGGCGAGAATGGCATCAGAGTAGTCTAGGCCGAAATCGCGAAACGTGGTCTCAATAGCGTACTTCTCGGCTCTATCGTAGTCAAAGAGAGTGCCGTCTGCATCCAGGAGTATGAGTTCGTAGGTCATCGTGCATCCTCCACAATTCAGTCAGCCAACATTATACCGCACATCGTGAAATGGGTTCTGCATTGACTGTAGAATACTACAGCACCGACTCGCGTCGTTCCCTATTCCAGACTACTGAGAGGAGAACCAGAATGATCAGGTACAGACGGTCATGCCGACTTATCCGTGCGGTCTTGGGCCTGTACATGCTCATGTGCATGATCAACACGGCAGCATTCTCAGCAGACACAGCGGCCACGGCGCCCCAACCTCCGCCTGGGGGTTTTGGGGGCGACGGGACTCCTCCGAGCGCTCCTCCGGGAGGTGAAGGTAGCGGAACTCCCCCGGGCCCTCCCCCGGGTGGCGAAGGTGATTGGACTCCGCCAGGTCCTCCTCCAGGCGGGTTCCAGGGCGGTGGAGCTGTCGACCATGGGACCTACGCAGCACTTGTTGACAAAGACGCAGCAGGCGCTGATTACTCCTCGGCCGGCGACAAGGAGAACGCTGTTCGCGTCGAAGGGTCTACTGTCGTTCTCTCGGGCATCACTATCAACAAAACATCAGGCGCGGCAGGCACGGGCGACGCCAGCAACTTCTATGGCTGCAATGCAGGCCTTCTCGCCATGGGCAAGGCCCACGTGACCATCAACGGGGCAAACGTCAGCACATCCGCGCCGGGCGCCAACGGCATATTCTCGTACGGCGCAGGCACAAAAGTGACACTCAACAACGCAACTGTCCGTACGACCAACAACAGCTCAGGCGGGATTATGGTGGCGGGCGGCGGCGCCATGTACGTCAGCGATTGCGACATCGAAACGCAGGGCGGTTCCTCCGCAGCCCTCAGGAGCGATCGAGGAGGCGGAACGCTTGCGGTTGCCGGCGGGACGTACGTATCGCACGGCCCAGGCTCGCCTGCTATCTACTGTACCGCAAAGGTCAATGCGAGCAACGCGACCTTGACTGCAACCTATTCCCAGGCAATCGTCATCGAGGGCAAGAACTCAGTCACACTCAAGGACTGCATCGTTTCCGGCAGGATGGTCAGAAGCAATGTTGAGAACCTGCAGAACATCATGATCTACCAGAGCATGTCCGGCGACGCCGAAATCGGCAAGAGCTACTTTACGATGGAAGGCGGGAGCCTGACCAGCAACAACGGCGACATGATCTACATGACCAACACCTCCTGCGACGTGAGGCTCGCGAACGTCGCCATCGTGCCGTACAATGACGTATTCCTGAAGGTCGTCGGCAATGATGCAAGGACAGGCTGGGGTGTTGTGGGCAAAAACGGCGGACAATGCATATTCACAGCCGACCATCAGGAGATCGTAGGCAATACTATTGTAGACAAGATCTCGACCCTGGGTTTCTCTCTGACCAGCGGCTCGACTCTCAGGGGGACCATCAACAACGCCAACTCGGGCGGATCCGTAACCGTCCATGTCGATGAAACCAGCAGATGGACCCTGACGGCTGACGCGTACGTCACCAGTCTGACCGGAACCACTGAGAACATCATTCCGAATGGGTTCACCGTGTACGTGAACGGCATTGCAGCGATCAAGTAGGAGATCATCTGTGAAGACAGGCTTGTTCTCCCAAGTGTAGGCAGGCAACCCGACACTGAGAGCGTCGCGGAACCACGTCCATCCAAGAAGCGTTCATCAGCGACCTGCGGGTTTTCCGGCAGGGTTTTGGCCGAACCTACCTTGAAAATAGGCCCCATTGCGGCTGGCCGCCGCAGGATGAATCAAGC
>CAYZHL010000124.1:0-1184 GCA_964478095.1 uncultured Clostridia bacterium
CGGGCGAAGGGCATGTGGCTCTTATTACGTACATGCGTACCGACTCAACCAGAGCGTCTCACGAAGCGCAGGCTGCAGCGCGCGATTTCGTTAAGGCTCGATACGGGGAGAGCTATCTGCCTGAGCGTGTTCCAGTCTACAAGTCCAAGAAGGGCGCCCAGGATGCTCACGAGGCCATCAGGCCGACGCGGATCGATCGGATCCCCGAGAGCTTGTCCGGCAGCCTCAGGCTCTACAAGCTCATATGGTCGCGCTTCATGGCCAGCCAGATGGCGAATGCGCTGTACGACGCCACCACAGTCGACATTGACGCAAGCGGTGGCGGCGCGATGCACGTCTTCCGGGCTACGGGGCAAGTGATGAAGTTCGACGGGTTCAGCGTACTGTACACAGAGGGGCGGGACGACGATAAGAACGAGCGAGATCAGGCTCTGCCGCCGCTCGAAGCGGGGAAGAGGCTGACCCTCATCGAGCTCGTCCCTGAAGAGCACCATACCCAGCCTCCGCCGAGGTTCACAGAAGCTACTCTCGTTCGGGAGCTTGAAAAGCACAGGATAGGAAGGCCCAGTACGTATGCGCCCATAATCGATACCATCCGCAAGCGCGAATACGCTACGCTGGAGCAGAGGCGCTTCAAGCCCACCGACGTGGGGTTTGCCGTGTGCGATCTGCTCAGCGAGCATTTTCCGACCGTGGTCAATCTGGAGTTCACAGCCTCAATGGAAGATGAGCTGGATGAAATCGAGGAGAAGCGGTCCGACTGGGTGCAGATAACCGATAAGTTCTACAAACCATTCTCCGAAAGGCTCCGGGAGGCGGACGCTGTAGCGGAACGCGTGGTCATCGCGGATGAGCCTACCGATGAGGATTGTCCGCAGTGCGGCCTGGCCAAACTGGTGATAAAGACGGGGCGGTTCGGGAAGTTCATAGCGTGCCCGCGCTACCCTGAGTGTGCCTACCTCGCAAAGTCGACGCCAAATGCCCGGTGTGCGGCGGCGATATGGTGCAGCGACGCAGCAAGAAGGGGCGGGTGTTCTACGGGTGCGCCCGATACCCGGAGTGCGAATTCGTGTCGTGGAACCCTCCGTCCGGCGTGATGTGCCCCGAGTGTGCATCTTTCACTACCTCCAGGCGAGTGCGCGCAGGGGTCAAGTACAAGTGCGCTAACCCTAAGTGCGGTCACG
>CAYZHL010000124.1:1377-7666 GCA_964478095.1 uncultured Clostridia bacterium
AGGAGGATCGCGGCGGGGGCAGGCCGGAGGCGAGCAAGGTTGCCGAATGAGATCACGGTAATAGGAGCGGGTCTAGCCGGCAGCGAAGCGGCATGGCAGGCCGCTCGAGTGGGGGTCCGGGTCAGGCTGGTTGAGATGCGCCCGGAGGTCAACACGCCCGCTCACTCAACATCCTGTTTCGCTGAGCTTGTGTGCAGCAACTCCCTCGGCGCCGATAGAGAGGGCACCGCTTCCGGCCTTCTCAAGGAGGAACTGCGCGCACTGGGGTCCATAGTCATGCGATGCGCAGATGCAGCCCGGGTACCGGCAGGGCAAGCCTTGGCAGTCGACCGAGAGCTGTTTGCCGCAGGAGTGACAGAGCAAGTACAGTCTGTGCCTGATATCGAAGTAGTCCGGGAGGAAGCGCGGAACATACCGGGCGACGGAATTGTCGTCATAGCCACAGGCCCACTCACCTCGCCGGCGCTCGCAGCCGATATCGCACGCTTTCTCGGCGAGGAGCATCTGTACTTCTTCGATGCAGCCGCGCCCATAGTCGATGGGGCCTCCATTGACCTCGAGGCCGCTTTCTGGGGCGCCAGGTACGGTAGAGGCGACGCCGACTATGTCAATTGCCCTATGGACCAGGCCGAATACGATGCATTCTGGCAGGCGCTGGTTTCGGCAGACGTGGCCCAGATGCACGAGTTTGAATGCATGCGCCTGTTCGAGGGGTGCATGCCCGTGGAGGAACTGGCCCGACGCGGGCGCGACACCCTCCGCTTTGGCCCCGCAAAACCAGTGGGGCTAGTCGACCCGCGCACCGGCAGGCGCCCTTACGCCGCCGTGCAACTGAGGCGCGAGAATGCTCCGGGCTCGCTGTTTAACATCGTGGGTTTTCAGACCAGGCTTACCAGGCCTGAGCAAAGGCGGGTATTCCGCATGATACCGGGGCTCGAGCGCGCCGAGTTCGTACGCTACGGCATGATGCACAGGAACACGTACATCAACGGCCCGGCGCACCTTGCGGCCACGTTCTCGCTCAAGCGCGCTCCGCGAGTGTTCTTCGCAGGTCAGATCACAGGGGTGGAAGGTTATCTGGAATCCACTGCCTCAGGCCTTGTGGCAGGGATCAATGCTGCGCGCATGGCGAAGGAAATGGAACCGGCGATCTTTCCGGGGCAGACGGCTATAGGCGCCCTGTGCGCGCATGCATCTGCGCCTGCCGCCGGCGAGTATCAGCCGATGAATATCAGCTTCGGCCTGCTGCCGACGCCCGCCGGCGCTGTGCGACGAGCCGAGAAGAGAGCGCTTCAGATACGGGAGGCGCGGGCCGCGCTCGCCAAATTCATAGACGAACACCTGCATGGGAGGAGCGAACATGAGTTGGGCCGATAGTTTCGCCCGGCACCTCGAGTCGGAGCGCAACCTATCCCCAAGGACCGTTGACGCTTACACTGGAGATGTCGCGCAATTCATAGCATTCTGCGAACGGCTGGGAATCAGTGAGGACGACCCCGGTAGGATCGGAGTCGGCGCCATACGGAAATTCCTCTCCATGCTGCAATCGCAAGGCCTGAGCCAGAGCAGCGTGGCGAGGAAGCTCAGCGCGATACGGTCTTACTTGAGGTATCTGTCACGGGAGGGCGCGATCCAGAGCAATCCGGCTGTCGCGATGAGCCGCGCTAGGCGGCCCCGGCGACTTCCTCGCGCACTGAGCCGCGACGAGGTGGCGGGTTTGCTTTCGGCCTCAGGCGGTAGTTCACCTCAGGCCCTGCGCGACCATGCCATTTTGGAACTCCTGTATTCATCAGGCATCCGCCTGTCGGAGTTGGTAGGCTTGGATGTCGAGGACTACTCGCCGGGTCTGGGCAGTGTAAGGGTGTTCGGCAAGGGCGCCAAGGAGAGAATAGCGCCGGTTGGATCGAAGGCCGTCGCCGCCATCGACCGCTACCTGGCAAGAGCTCGTCCTGCGCTGCTCGGCGAACGCGATTGCCAAGCGCTTTTTGTGAGCAAACTCGGTCGGCGCCTGTCGGGGCGCTCTGTGGAACGTATCATGAAGAAGTACCTGATGAAGGCGGGTCTCCCCGGAAGAGCCACTCCTCACTCAATGAGGCATTCATTCGCCTCCCATCTCATGGATTCCGGGGCCGACTTGCGCGCAGTTCAGGAACTCCTTGGGCATGCCGATATCTCCACGACTCAGATTTACACCAGCGTTTCGCGGGAAAGACTCTATAGAGTCTATCGGAAAGCCCATCCGAGGGCCGGGCGCCCATCGGCGCCTGCGGTCGGCAATGGAAGGATGGATGATGATGACCGAGGCTGACGGCAAGTTCAGGTGCACCACCGTTGTGGGTGTTCTGCGCGACGGGAAGTGTGCAATTGGCTCAGATGGTCAGGTCACGCTCGGCAACACAGTGATGAAACATGGAGCACGCAAGATACGGAGGCTAACCGACTGGAACGTGCTAGTAGGATTCGCAGGTTCGGCTTCCGATTCTCTGGCTCTTCTCGAGCGTTTCGAGGGCAAACTATCGGAGCATAAGGGCAACCTGGTGCGTGCAGCCACCGCTTTGGGGCGCGAATGGCGTACTGACCGAGTGCTACAGAAACTGGAGGCAATGCTGATAGTGACGGACGGTCAGCGGATGCTGGTTCTGTCAGGCAGCGGCGAGGTACTCGAGCCGGACGACAACATCGCTGCGGTGGGTTCAGGAGGCGCGTACGCTCTGGCGGCAGCCCGGGCGCTAGCGCGGAACACGGACCTCACGGCGACCGAAATCGTGCGGCAGTCGCTGGAAATCGCTGCCGACATCTGCATCTACACAAACAACCGCATAGTAATTGAAGAGATCTAGCCCGGGAGGCGTTGACATGGAGAATCTGACTCCGCGCAGGATCGTGGAGGAACTCGACAAGTACATCGTGGGGCAGGCCCAGGCCAAGAAGGCGGTAGCCATAGCCCTGCGCAATCGCCATCGCAGATTGGCTCTCTCCGGCGAAATGCAGGAGGATATCATTCCCAAGAACATCCTGATGATAGGCCCTACAGGAGTCGGAAAGACAGAAATCGCCCGCAGGCTGGCGCGACTGGTCAATGCCCCCTTCATAAAGGTCGAGGCCACCAAGTTCACTGAAGTAGGCTACGTTGGCCGCGACGTCGACAGCATCATACGTGATCTCGTTGAAGTATCCATACGAATGGTCAGATCCGAAAGGACCAGCGCTGTTGACGAGCGTGCCCGCCTTCATGGTGAGGAACGCCTCCTTGATGTGTTGTGTCCGCTTCCGGTCCGAGAGAAGCCTGTCGTGAACCCCTTCGCTGCACTGTTTGGAGCCCAGCACTCGCCCGAACCATCGGATAGTGCCGTCTTCGAATCGAAACTGGCCGCGGCCAGGGCGCGGAGGCGCGACCTTAGGGAGCAGCTCACCCGCGGCGAGCTTGAAGACCAGGTCGTGGAGATCGACGTAGACGACTCCTCGCCTGGGATGATCGAGGTCTTCTCGGGGAGCGGCATGGAGGAACTCGGCGTGAACCTACAGGATGTGCTCGGCGGGATGCTCCCGCGCAAGAAGCACCGCCGAAAAGTGCCCGTGCATGAAGCGCGTAGGATCCTCACTGCTGAAGAGGCTACTAAGCTCATAGACATGGACGAAGTCACGACGGAGGGCATTGCCCGGGCTGAGCAGTCAGGCATCGTGTTCCTAGACGAGATCGACAAGATCGCGGCCAAGGGCCATGGCGCGGGCCCGGACGTGTCGCGCGAGGGCGTGCAGCGCGATATCCTTCCGATCGTGGAAGGATGTACTGTGCAGACAAAGCACGGGCCCGTGAAGACAGGGCACATCCTCTTCATAGCAGCCGGGGCTTTCCACATGTCTAGACCCTCGGACCTGATCCCCGAGCTACAGGGCAGGTTCCCCATACGCGTGGAGCTTACGAGCCTTACGCAGGCTGATTTCGTACGCATCTTGACAGAGCCCAAGAACGCGCTGACCAGGCAGTATACGGCTCTGCTCTCCACGGAAGGCGTCGATGAGATCGCGCGCATAGCCGATGACGTGAATTCCAGCGCTGAGAACATAGGAGCGCGCAGGCTGCACACGATTCTCGAAAAAGTCCTTGAGGATGTGGCATTCAATGCTCCGGAGGCGTCGGGCGCGGTCGTCGTGGACGCGGCATACGTCAAGGAACGTCTCGCGGGGGTAATCGCGCGCAGCGACTTCTCTGACTACGTCTTGTAGTTGAGCGCGCTATGGCCTGTTTTGAGACTGGAATCTTTGGATAATATAAAAGAGCATCACTGCTGAGTCAATTTGCAGCACACGCCATGCTGAGCGTGGTATGTGAGAGGGGGTTCCAATGTGAGTTCACTGCTGGAGCGCACGCGCAGAGTCAACCGCCTCATTCAGAACGCCGCCGGCTACTCAGTCGAGTTCAGGGAGCTTGCCGAGGTACTGGCCGACACCATGTCCTGCCAGGCGTTTGTGATCGCTCGAAACGGCAAGCTGCTCGGCCATTCGCTGACCATCGTTTCCGAGGCCGTCGATGAGCAGCCGGAGACCCTGGAGACCGGGTTTGTGCCACGGGAGGCTAACGAGGAGCTTCTCCGAGTGCCGGAAACATCGGCGAACCTTGCGCCGTCAGGGAGGTTGCGAATCTTTCAGGATGAGCTCCTCGGAGGTTCCGCGGCCTGCCGCATCACGGTAGTGCCGGTCCACGGCGGCGGCGAGCGCGTCGCCACGCTCGTCCTGCTCAAGACGGATGGTTCTCTGAACGAAGACGACCTTGTGATCGCCGAGTACGGAGCTGCGGTAGTGGGAATGGAGATTCTGAGGTCAAAGAGCGAGAAGATGGAGGAGGAGGCGCGCAAGCGAGCCGCTGTCCAGATGGCGCTGGACACGCTGTCTTACTCGGAGCAGGAGGCAGTGGAGCACATATTCGACGAGCTCGCTGGGGATGAGGGCCTCCTCGTTGCCTCCAAGATCGCCGATAGAGTAGGCATCACCAGATCGGTGATAGTGAACGCTCTTCGCAAGTTCGAGAGCGCCGGCGTAATAGAATCCAGGTCGCTTGGGATGAAGGGCACCTACATTCGAGTTCTGAACGACAGACTCTTCGACGAATTGGACAAGCTTCGAGCGCGGTGACGCATGCGCAGTGCGTGCACAGCGGCGCGGCAAGCGGCGCGGCGGCGCATTGCGGGGCGCTTCAGGCTGTGCTATACTAACCGTTGTGCGACTACACACGGCTTCGGATTCGGGCCGCGGTGCCGGCGGAGAACCACCGGTGGGGCCCGGAGATGAGGGGGTCGGAGGGAAAACCGCTGCGGGAGGGAGGTGATATCCATGGCAGTGGTTACTATGAAACAGCTGCTTGAGGCGGGCGTGCACTTTGGTCACCAGACCAGACGCTGGAACCCGAAGATGAAGACGTACATCTTCACTTCGAGAAACGGTATCTACATCATCGACCTCCAGAAGACTGTCAGGAAAGTGGATGAGGCTTACAGCTTCGTTCGTTCAGTGGCGCAGGATGGCGGGTCCATCCTGTACGTGGGCACCAAGAAGCAGGCACATGACACTGTCGCTGAGGAGGCTCAGCGCTGTGGGATGTTCTGGGTCAACGAACGTTGGCTTGGCGGCATGCTGACCAACTTCGCCACTATACGCCGGCGCGTGGACCGCATGAAGATGCTCGAGCGCATGGAAGAGGACGGGTCCTTCGAAGCGCTTCCCAAGAAGGAAGTTCAGAAACTGGTCGCCGAGCGAGAGAAGCTGCAGAAGCGGCTATCCGGCATACGGGATATGAGGGATATCCCCAGCGCGATGTTTGTCATCGATCCCCGCAAGGAAAGGATCGCCGTCGCCGAGGCTCGTAGGCTGAACATACCCATCGTTGCCATCGTCGATACGAACTGCGACCCCGACGAGGTTGACTACGTGATACCGGGCAACGATGACGCCATCCGAGCTGTGAGGTTGCTGACGTCGAAGATGGCCGACGCTGTCATTGAGGGGCGCGAAGGTCTCGACCAGGCATCTCCCGCGGAAGAAGGCGCGGAGGCGGATAACGGGCAGAACGAAGGAATCGACGACGAGTCCACGTCGATGGAGGGGTTGGGCGATTCCCAGGAGGCCGCAATCGAGTAAGTACGGAGGGACGCTTGCAAATGGAAATCACCGCATCCATGGTGAAAGAGCTCAGGGAACGTACGGGCGCGGGCATGATGGACTGCAATAATGCTTTCTTCAAAACGGCCGGGAACACCGAGAAGGCGATCATTGTACTCCGAGAGAAGGGCCT
>CAYZHL010000125.1:0-4823 GCA_964478095.1 uncultured Clostridia bacterium
CAGGCGCGCGACTGTGCCGGCGGCGATCCCCGAGCCTGCAGGCGTGTGATCGTGGACGATTTCGATATCGACGGGGGCAGTAAGCACGTGCGTTGCGGACCATATTCGGAAGGGCTCAGAATACGTCTGCATGATGCGGAGGTTGTGTGTATCCTGACCGAGTAGCGGTGTCCTAAAGAGTGAGGCCCGGACCCCGCTGGTGAGGTTCCTTCACCAGCGGGGCCCGAGCCTCGCACAACATTGCAGCTTGGCAGGCTACAGCGTGTCCGGGCTTACGCCTTGAATCCGCCCACCATGGAGTTGAGGTCTGCCGCGAGTTCGGCCAGCCTCTTGGCTGATGTCGCGACCTCCTCGATAGCTGCATGCTGTTCCTCAGCCGATGCCGACACTTCTTCGGCGCTGGCTGCCGTTTCCTCGATGATGGACGCTATGGACGATACTGCGTCTGCCACCTGTGTGCTCTGCGCTGCCATTTGCGCAGCTCCGGCGGAGTTGGACTCGGTAATGTCTACGATACTGTCGGCTGCCTCTGTGAGCACTGCCTGAGCTTTCGCCAGGCCTTCAAATGCTGCCTGCAGCTCGGACATCTGCGCCTGGGTGCTCTTCACCTGCTCAGATATCCTGGCGAGCGCCTGCTGTGTTTCGGCAGAGAGCGCGACACCGCTTTCGATCTCGCGAACACTCGCGTTCATCGATTCCACTGAATGCCCGATGCTTCCGGTTATCTGCTTGATCAACGATTCGATCTCGCGGGCGGATCTGCCTGCGCCCTCGGCGAGTTTCCTGACTTCGTCCGCCACCACCGCGAAACCTCTGCCGTGTTCCCCGGCTCGCGCAGCTTCGATGGCAGCGTTCAGGGCCAGCAGGTTGGTCTGTTCTGCTATATCCTGTATAGCCAGTACGATGCCCTCGATCTGGGCGGAATGCCGTCCGAGTTCCTGAATCTGCTTCGCAGCCTCCGATACAGTACGGCTTATGGAGGCCATGCCGTCTGAAGTCATGTGCACTGTTCTGACTCCGTCATTTGCTGACGTAGCGGCATGTTTGAGGTGGCCCGACGTCTTCTCGACCGCCTTCTGCGACTTGGCCAAGGTCTCCGATATGCTTGCCACAGCGGAAGCCATGTTGCCTGCCGACTTACCCTGCACGTCCGCGCCTCGTGAGATGGAGTCAATCACCTGCGAAAGCTCGTTCATCATCTGCGCAGCGTCGCCCGACATCTTGCCCTGCTCACCGGTGCCGAGCGCGACCTGTTCGATTGCAGACGTGACCTGTAGGCTGGCGCTGCCGACCTCCTGGGCAACATCGGCCAGCCGCACGCTGGCCTCAGTGACCTCCTCCGAACTGAGTTGCACCTTCTTCACGACGGTCTGGATCTTCTCTACGAACATGTTGAACCACTTGGCAACATCGCCTATCTCATCGTGGACCGTAACCTCGAGGCGCCTCGTCAAGTCGCCCTCGCCGCTGGCGATGTCTTTGAGCATGGATGCCGTTGTAATGAGCGGGTTCGCGAGGCGCCGTCCGAAGAACAGCCCGATCACGGCGATCGCCGCGGCCATCAGACCGACGCCGACTACGAGTGCCTTCAGCATCTGGTTTGCACCTGCGAAAGCCTCAGCGGCATCGAGATTTACTATCAACCCGGCCAGATGGTCACCCAACATGACTGCGCTTATCGCCGACAGTGACATCTGGCTGTCATGGTCCAGATACTCGAGCGCCTGCGTTCGGTTGACGTTCTTCGACGCGATCTCCTTAGCCAGCATCTCAGTGGCTTCAGTGTCGATCTTCTGCTTTAGTATGGCATCCTTCGAGTATATGCCGTGTTTGGTATTAGTGAGGAGCGTGCCGTCCGCAGCCACCAGGTATGCATCGGCGGATTTACCCAGGCTTCCAAGCCCCGCCTGGAGCCTTCGCTCCAGGTCCGAGGTGCTCATCGCGAGCCCCAGAGCCCCCACAATGCGCCTGCTTCCTGCTTCGTATATGGGAGATCCGGTGACGATGACATTGTCAGTCACGACAGTAGAGTAGAAGATTTCCGAGTATGTGACCTTGCCCCTTATGGCGCCCTGGAAGTAGTCCCTGGTCACGAGATCAGCGCCCTCAATGACCTTAGCGTTCGACCACACCCCGGTCCCGCTCGGGTCCATGATGAACACGAACGCATATCCATACTCCCGTGCGATCACCTCACCGAGCGGGTCCAGTACATCCGTCTTCATCTGGAGCCATTCCGGGCTGCCCGCGTCCCATTCCATGGACTCCAAATGCGCCAGAGCTTCCCGCAGATCTTTGGTATTCGAAAGTACGGTTGCGTCGTTGCGTTGTTTGGCGATCCACGAGTTGAGCTGCTCTCGCACAGAGTCGGAATATGCGGAAATCGCCGAGTGGACCTGCGCCTTCATGGCGCTCCGGAACTGTGTGTACGCAAACACGGATACCAGGGAAAGCGGGATAAGTGAAACCAGGATGAAAACGGCAGCGAGTTTGGCTCCGAGCCTTAGCTTGTTGAACATGGTGTGTCCCTCCCTGTCGCTGTGATGGCTACATGCGCTAGTTACAGAAGAATATCGGCATATTTCGGGCTCGAGATTAACCAGTTCCTTGGAGCTGTGTCTATGGAGAGACTGCTGATTTGCTGATCTGCTAAGCTGCTAACCTGCATCGCCTGGCTGCTGCTCCGCGGATCTGCGCTCTGCTGACCTGCTGATATGATGCTCTGCTGACCTGCTGACCTGCTGACCTGCTGATCCGCTGATCCGCTGACCTGCCGCTGATGCAACTGCAACCGCGCCTTTGACGACCGTTGGCCTTGGACGTGTGGTAACATGTGTTGTGGATTCTGCGATATGCGAAGACTGATCTGAGTTCGCAACTCGTAGCTTCATGACGTTCCCAATCTTCGCGACTCCAGAATCGGATGGTAATGCAGGCTGGAGGTGCTGTGGGTGAGTGGGCTTGACAAACGTTCCGCCGTCGGGAGGGCAAACGCAGAACTGGGGACTGCGTGTTTTCTAGACGTTGAGACGACGGGGTTCTCGCCGAGGACGGACGAGGTTGTGGAATTGGCCATGGTGCTGTTTGAGTTCAGCTACAACGCGGGTGAGATCACCCGAGTGGTTGACTCATATTGCGGCCTCAGGGAACCTAATGCGCCGATTCACCCCGGAGCAATGCGCGTTCACGGCCTGAGTATGGACGATTTGCGCGGCAAGCAGCTCGACAATTCGCGTGTGCAGTCAATCTTGTCGAGCTCGGATCTGCTGATTGCGCACAATTCCTCATTCGACAAACCCTTCGTATGCAGACTGTTCAAACAGGCCGCGCATATCCCCTGGGCCTGCTCGTGTAAGGACATCCGGTGGCATATGTATGGATACAGTTCAGCCAAACTGCAGGAACTCATCAGAGCACACAATATCCGGACTATTCAGACACACCGCGCTTTGGATGATGTGGAGGACGCGATTGAGCTGCTCAAACGCCACAGCCCATCAGGCCATACGTTCTTCGCTGAGTTGCTGCAAACTGCGCAGGCGGATGGGAGGATAACGCGATAATGCCAGCCAGCCCGGTTTTGCCCGCCATACCGAAGCCCGCATTTGCGGAATCGTATTCCCGATCTTGCTGCGCCAACTGTGGAATGTCGTTCCACCTCCATGTGGCCGCAAAAGTGGGATTGCGTTCCTCTTTGACGCGACATACACAGTGGAATCTCGTTCCGCCTTGACGTGACGCACGCAGCGGAATCCCGTTCCGCCCTCATGACGCGTACACGTCGGAACCGCATTCCATCATCGGTGGACGATTGAGGTGGAATTGGAATCACGGGTTCGGCCAGACGGTGCTGGAATGAGATTCCCGTATCTCGCCACACAAAGCGGGAACGCGATTCCCGGGTCTGACTGCGCACTCCCGGAATGCGATTTCGCGCATCCCGCGGCTAGCCTCCACTCAGCCTCTGTTTGGCGACCTCGGTATGAGCAGCTAACAGTGCCGATGAAGTGCTTCAGACTTGTACCTCATACTTCAGCTGCGCTGGCAGAATGCTTCGAGCCAAATGCAGTCCGACATCAATAGTGAGTTTGCTCACATGTTTGGACAGGAGGGACTCACTGCGGTTCACTGGAGGCCGTTGCCGGGTCTGCCGAGGGTTGGAGCAGCCAGGCGCATATGGGGCGAGCGATGTGACGCAAAATCCTCTGCTGTGTCAAGTCAGCTGTGCTAAGTTAGCCATCGAGTCCAGTCTCGATACAGCCATGCTCTGCTGCTACAATGCTTCGAGGGTTTCGGCGGAGATTGGCACAGTGAGCCCGTTCAGGTGGCTATATGGGATGACGCCATCGTGCTGAAGCCTGCCTACTACTATGCCCGGCGCGATTTCGATCTCGGATGCGAAATCCCGCACGGCTTCGTGGCTGATGTTCCTTCCACCAACTGAGCTAAGGAACTGAGCGTACGCCGCTGGCGGGATCAGGTAGTCACGTGCAAATTCATCGGCAGCGTCTTCACCCGGAATGTCGACGAAGACGTCGTCTGGAGACGACGAGAGTAGGTGGCCGGCCTCGTGGAAGAAGGAGAACCACACATGATCATCGCGCTTATGCCTGAAGCTCAGCTGTATGATGGCTCTCCTCAGCCCGTACCATCTGGCTGCGCCCGACACAGCGCAACTTGGCAGCTCGGGAACGAATACCACGGCTACCCCGGCCTTCGAGCAGACCTCCTGGAGTTGCTTGAGGGCAATAGCGGGCTCTTCGACAGTCAGTCTCCTCGCCTGCGCGAGGGCAACCTCAAGCTTCTTCCTGGAATAAGGAGTA
>CAYZHL010000125.1:4833-7657 GCA_964478095.1 uncultured Clostridia bacterium
CTCGCCCTTGCGCAGCCACGCAGCAAGAGACCAGCGGTCGGACTGGAAACTTGGCGACCGGCGAAAAGCCGCGACCAACGAGCCAAACGTGTCTCTGAACGCATCTACGCTGGCGACCCCGAAGAACTCGAGGGCATTTGCTACGTTCTCGGCGGCGGTGTTGCCGGCATCAGCCCAGCCTTCTCTCACCATTGAAGCCATCGGAATGTCATTAAGCCAGTCTGCCTGTTCCTCAAGGAGGCGTAGATCTCTGGATCTCAGAATGTGCTGCTGGTAGTTCTCCTCCATGGCTCTCCAGAAGTGCGCGGGGATATCGAGCACCCTCTCAAGCTGCAATGCAGTCTCGTGCGTAATGGCGGCTTTTCCCCTGATGATCTCGTTTATCGTCTTCCTTGGACGTCCCATGCGCCTGGCGAGCTCGGCTTGGGTCATCCCGATCTCGTCAAGAGCCTCTTTGAGCGTATCGCCTGGAGGCGTAACAACAGCAGGAACATACTCGATGAACCCATCACTACTCATGGTAGTCAATCACCTCCAGGATCAGTATTTCCTCGCCTTTCTGCGATGCAGGTATCGGTTGCGTTCGGAACACAATCCTCATTGAGTCATCTACGCGAACCGACAGAGTGCCCTTCCTCTTCCCCAGTAGCTTCTCAAGGCGAGCGCCTTTGATAGTAGCAATATCATGGAGGGACTCAGCAGCGCCAAACTCACTTAGCCTTTTGACGATCTTCTTGTAGACGGACTCGCCCCACCGACGCTGCCCAACTTGCGGGTTCATGCATGCCTCAGCAAGTTCCTTGTCTGAGAACAGCATAAGCAAGAACAGGCCCCAAGTCAACGCAAGATTAACCCCAAGGGTTAACCGACGATCATTGCGTGGGCCCTACTGATGAGAGCCTGCCAATCCCTGGGGATATGGCAATTATACCATGCTTGCCATTCATGGTAACATAGCCCACTCACGCATCCTGCGCCAACTGGGCCAAGGAGGGTAGGAAGTACGACCAGGGCATTGTGACGATAGCCGGGCGGCCCAACAGCAGAGCACATCCATTGTCCATCCGGATGCTGTCATTCGAGAGCATGTGAGGAACACCCCCGGATCTGCATGCAAACACGCCTGTGCAGGGGGCGCTGCCGGGCTGCGCAGATGAGTGCTCGGGGATTCCGACAGTCCGTGATCAGGTGATGGGCCGCTTTCAGGGGCAACGATTGCTTATGATGGCGATAGGCCAGAAGACGGCGTGACGCCTCAGATCGAAACCTCTTGCCTCAGCTGCGCAGGCTTGAGGCCTTGAGGCGGGTACAGTTCGATGGGAATGGTGAGTCTATCTAGATATCTGTACAAGACCGGTTCCACTGCGGACCATTCAAGGCCGCCGTTGCCGCAACCGAGGGCAGGTACGGCCAGCGATATGATGCCCCACTCTTCATAGTGCCGCGTTAGCCAATCGAGTCCGGCTTCAATGTCCACTAGGCGTGACGGAGAGCGCCAGTGCCCCTTAGTGGGGAAGTTCAGGATATATGGAGCGAGTAAGGGTCTGTAGAGGTACGGACGCCCGAGTACGACTTGACCCGCCCGACATTTCGCCACGTAGTCTGCGTACATCGCCGGGAAACGCTTCCTGAACTCGAGCGCTATGCCTTTCCCCATAGCTCCAACGCAGTTGACGGTGTTTACTAGCGTCTGCGCATCGGAGTCAAGTAGGTTCCCGGATACTACGTGGATCACCAAACGTCACTCTCCTCCTGGAAGAGGATGTCCGGACACTGAGTAACGGGCCATGGCACTTCCAGTGCCATCATATCATAGTAGGCATCATCGCATGAAACATATGTTCCGACGATCGTGACCTCGTCATGCTCCAGCGCGGGCAGGTTCACATGGGGATATCGAGCTGCAAACTGCAGGCGCGCTAGATTCCGCACGGCGGGGCGTTCGTCCCTCATGCGGTCTTCCAGCCACGATTTGCCCTCATCGGATAGTCTCCATCGTAGATTTATCAACCTGTTTAGCGTCATACCCTCCGCCTTATCGGCAGCGGCTAGACGAGAGCATGCTTTGCAGATATGCGCCGCATGTCCTTTTCCGGAAAAACTCTCATTGGACTTACACAGCCCGCAGACTCTGCAGTAGTGGCCGTGTTTGCGTGCTTTACCCATCACTCGTCCCTGCCAATCTGCCGTAGCTATATGATCTGACCATTACAGCGGCGTTTCCAGGTGCTTACCAAGAGTCCTCTGGAGCACACAACAGCGACGCCGGGGTCATAATTGCATTTAGGCCCAGTATGGACATTCGACAGCTCCCGGCGAGAGTCTCTCACAGCAGCTAGATCGGCGAGCCAAAACAGTGTGGACACTGCAAGATGCTGAAGCGACCAATTCCGTTCGTGTCCCAAGGGTATAAACTCCCGCACATCGCTTGCCGATATAGAGACCAACAGGGGTCCTGCGGGTGATACGCACGATTCGCATACACCGGCCCGCCTGCCTAGAGCGGTTTCCAATAGCGGAGCGGCCCGGGCGGCAGAGTTGATCTGGTTCTTCGGATGTGGCCTATCAGGGCTACGACCGAGGTTGGACACGTAGAGCGGCGGCGACCGCCTTCTGACTGGGGGTGGAACATGAGATAAGTCTGCGTGACAACCGTGAGGGCCGTGATGATGGCCGTGACACTGACAGATAGCAGATGGAGCCGACGTTCGCAAGACCCAAGTTGCCCCGGCATGGATGCCGGGCGGGCCACACAAGGAGGTAGATCCACATGAGAATCAACCACAACCTCTCCGCGCTGAACGCGTGGAAGAACCTGACCGTC
>CAYZHL010000126.1:0-6969 GCA_964478095.1 uncultured Clostridia bacterium
TGTAGTACACTGCCGCCGCGTCGTCCGCCACGGCGATATGCGCGCCGCCCATGCCCAGCGCCCTAGCGCCCAGGCCGATGTCGAGCATCGCCGCAGTGCCGATTGGGTCTTCCGCGGCAAGTGTCGCGGCGCCTGCCGCCAGGGCGAACAGAAGCACGAGCGCAAGTGCTGTTGGTCTCAATCGCATCATTCAACCCTCCTAATATCAAGAATGTGCCTCGCACCCATGCTCAGCGGCTCACCACCAGGCGGCCTACTTCCGATTTCTGCGCGTCGTTCACTACGATGTAGAGGTAGACGCCGTTGGCCAGCGGCCTGCCGCCTGCATGTAGGTTCCACTCGTATGCGTGCATCGACGCCGGCAATAGGGTGCTATAGACGAGACGGCCCGCAACATCGCACACGTGCAGGTCGGTATGTCGTAGAAGAACGTCACTGAGTCGCGCGCCGGGTTGGGAGCCGCTACAACCGCGTGTGCGAGCACCACGATGGTGAACTCCTCGCTCGTTGCTCCCGCGGTTCCGCCGTCCGAATCGGCGGCGGTCGCCCTTACCTTGTAGCGCCCGCCTCTCCCGACCTGTGACGTATCCCACTTGTACTTGCCCGTGTTCATCTGGTTGGCCGCTACTATCTGCCACGCTGAGCCCTCCGACTGCAGCGCGTACTCGAGAGTGATCTTGAGCTCGGAGGGCGGCGGCCTCCCACTCGATGGTTTGCTCGCCTGTCCATACCACACCTGCCGTCGGTTTGAGCACCCTCACCTCAATAGGCGTTTCGGATTCACTGCCGTCGTATGGGACCGGATCCCAGTTGTTGAAGTCGAATACGTTCCAGCCCTTTCCCTTGGCGACGGCGACCTGGCTTTTCGTTGCGACGTTACCGTCCGGGGGCGAAAGCGTCAGGTCGACGATGTACAGATTGCTGCCCGCAACGTCCGGCAGGCCGTTCACGAACGCGGTCATCGCGTCGCCGGCCAGCTTGTTGCCGTGGATCCGCAGATATGTCAGGCCGGTGCTTCCCGACGCGTCCAGCGCGGTCAACCGGTTGTTCTCGGCGGTGACTCTCCTCAGCGTGCTGGTTGCCGGCAGGGTCAGGCAGGTCAGGACGTTGTCGTCGCAGAAGAAATCGTCCAGCTTTGTAAGGTGGGACACGTTCAGCGAAGCAATGGCGCCATTGTCGCGGCAGCTGAGAACGGTCAGTTCTGGGCTGCCCGATACATCCAGCGCAGCCAGCTGGTTGCGATCGCAGTACAAACTTTTCAGCTTGGGGTTGTTTAGAGTCAGCGAGACTAGCTTGCCGCCCGAGCAGTTCAGAAACTCCAGTTCGGCGTTTTGCGACAGATCCAGCTCAGTCAGCTCGCTGAATAGGCAAAACAGGCGCTTAAGCTTCGTGTTATTGCTCAGATCCAGCGCTTCCAGAGCGTTTTTCCAGATATCCAGATAGGTCAGCTCCGTGTTGTGCGACACATTCAGAGACTCCAGGCGCTGGCCCTCGATGGAGCTCCAGCACTTCAGGTACTCCAGCTTCCTGTTCTGGGAGAAATCCAGCGAGGTAAGGCTGTTGTGGCTGCACTCGAGCTCGACAAGGTACGGATTGTGCGAGGCGTCCAGCGCGGTAAGGCCAGTCAACTGGCAGTTGAGGCCGGTCACCTTGCCGTAAATCCTGATGGTCGGCGAGCTGACAGTTTTGGGACTGCCCAGCTCCTCTCCATCGTCCTTGACTCCGTTGTCGTTCAGGTCGATCCACACGCCGGGCAGGTCGGCCTCGGCCGCCGTGATACTGGTAAAGTAGATAGCGGAGCCCGGGGCCTTTTCCGTGGTGAGGGTGATGAAGGGGACTGCGTCGGGATCGTATACCCAGATAAAGCTGCCTTGGCCGTCGGAATAGGTGAGATACCCCGGCTTCGTGGTCGGCGTGACTAGCGCGCCGTCTGATTCGCCAAATACCATGGCCCTGTCCGCCTGGATCGTACCGTCGATGGTCGCCTTGCCCACGCTGTACGCGTTGACGCCCGCGCCTCCGTACAGGACCGCAATCGCATCGCCGTGGACAAACACCTCCGCGCCCCTGGAAACGGCGATGCCGTAGTACTTGCCTTGCACATCCCCGGTCACGAAAACCAGGCCGGAGGTTTCGGCGGCGACGCCCGTCTCCGCGGCCGCGACGTTGATGTTCAGGTTGTAGCCGTTCAGGTCGAGCGTTATTCTTCTTGCGCCGTCGATGGCAAGCATTGAAGTACGCTCGATTGTCTGCAGCAGTCGGATGGTTGTCGGGGTACTCGCGGGAACGTCGGCGATCGCCGCGTCCAGTGTTTCGTACTGCATCCCGCCCACGATGTCGCAGGCCGGGGGGCCGGCGGCGACGCGGACGACCGCAATGCCCATTGTGTTGTCGCCGGAGTCAAACGGGTTTCCAGCCACGGCTGCAAGAGCTCCGGTGGAAGAGTCGATCGTATAGCCGCGAACGTTTTTCAGGTTTCCGACCAAGGAGTTGGCCACATACAGGAAAGCACCCCCTGTATCGCTTGCCAGCGCGGTGGGCCAGTTTCCGGATTCGAAGGGGCTTCCCGCGATCTCCGTCAGCGCGCCGCTTTCTTGATCGACGGCATACGCCGATACAGTTCCATCGCCCTGGTTGGTGACGTAGATGCACTCTCCGTCGGCTGTCGCCGTGACCGATGCCGGATATTGCCCGGCCGCGTAAGGGCTGCCCGGGAGCTGCGTCAAAACGCCGGTGTCCGCATTCGCCGAGTAGGCGGAAACACTGTTGTCGTTGTAATTGGCCGCGTAGACAAAGTACCGGTAGTTCTCGCCCGATGCGCGGGCCGTCGGTAACGTGCTCATTGCTAGCACAGAGAAGAGCAGCGCCGCCAGGATTGGCTTTCTCACCGTATACACCTCTTTCCGAGTAATCAGGTCTCCGCGCGTTTGCCTACATCGGGCGCCGGCCCGATTACGCCCGTAGTCGTTCCATTAGTTCGTCCAGCTTCGCGCTGTTCACCGGCTTTAGGAGGCTTCCGAAAGCCGGTATGCCCTTAACGCCTTCGAGCTCTTTCGCGAAGGCGGTCACGAACACAATCCGGGCCGTGGGGATCTGCGCGAGTATCTTTTGCGCCAGCTCCGCGCCGTTCATCCGGGGCATGGACAGGTCAAGGAAAAACACGTCAGGCCGTATGCTCTGCACAGCTTCCAGCGCCGACGCCGACGCGGTAAACGCGCCCGCGATCTCCACGGCGCCGTAGCGGGACAGCAGGTAAATCAGCTCGTCCAGGGCCGGAGCCTCGTCGTCCACGATCATCGCACGCATTGGAGCCCTTCCTTTTCCTCGTAGTACGCTGATTTCACCATAGGCATCTCACAAAATCTCACAGACTTGAAAAGACCCGATTTCATGCGGGCCAGCGGGTTCGACTAGACGCAAGAAGACCGCTTTCGGGGGCGTTTTGGCCCTCCTTAAGCGGTCTTTCGAGAGAGTCATCTGATGCTTCTAGGGTTACTGGCGTCGCGCCGAGCAGGTCATCTCGCGCGCTTCACGCGCTCGTAGTACTCTCTGTATTCTGCCTGCGGCGTCAGGCGAAACTCCTTTTTCATGAGGCGGACGTATTGCTCGTGCCGTTCGCAGTAGGCTGCGCGGTTGCCGCTGTCCATGTAAAGGTCCAAAAGCGCCTCGTAACCCTCGGCGGATAGCGGGTTTCGCGCAAGCAAGGCGCAGAGCACGTTTTCCGCTTCGGGGACGCGCCCCGCCGCGGCGTGGCATCCGGCCAGCTCCAGCGCGATGCGCTCGTATTCGACCTCCGCCTCCTGCGCGCTTTCGGCGACCCACTCAAACTGCTCCTTTTCCAGATACAGCCCCCGGCACAGGGCCAGCATCCGCGCCGCTTCCGCCGCGTTTTTGCCCGTGACGGCGCCGCCCTGGGCAAACGCCATGAAGTCCGTGTAGTCGCACACGCCGGGCGCGACGGCCAGGCTGTAATCGTCGGCCAACCTCATATACTTGCCCTCCGCGTCCAGCCGGGACAGCAGGCTGCGCAGCCGGTAGACTGTCATGTACAGGTTGTTTACCGTGGCCTTGTCGCGTCTCCCGTCAAAGCAGGCATCGAGCATTTCTTCCTTTGTGGGGGCCGTGCCGCGTCGGCCGACGAGGTAGAGGAAAAGCTCCCGCACTCTGCGGGTTGCCCATCTGACTTCCTCCGAGGCAAGCAATTCAAAGGCGCCGAAGCAACGGATTCTCATACGGCTTTCGGGGCCGCGCGCGCGGCTCAGCAGCTCATGCTGCGCGCGAAGATGCTCTATGGTTTCGTCCAACCGCGCTTCTTTCACGGGTTTGAGCAGGAAGTCCAGTGGGAATGACTTGTAAGCTTCCAGCGCGTACTGCGCGTAGGCCGTGACGAATATCACGACCACGCCGGGGCATTGCGCCTGAATTCCGAGCGCCAGCTCCAGCCCGGTAAGGCCTGGCATGTCTATGTCCAGAAAGGCCGCGTCGGGGCGGCTTTCTTCGGCGGCCCTCAGCGACGAGGCCGGATCGGTGAAGGCGCCGGCGATCTCGATGTCGGGGTATTTGCGGAGCCGCCAGACAAGCTCGTCCAGGCTGGGCTGCTCATCGTCAATAAGGAACACGCGCATCGGCGGCAGCCTCCTTCCACGGGATACTCATGCTCACCTCACAGCCGCCGCCCTCCGGTACAGAGAACACGAGCTGTGTGCGGTACATCCTCGCCAGGCGGCGGTTGATGTTCTCAATGCCGACGCCTTGCCGAACGGAAACGTCTTTCGCGTGCAGGCCCACACCGTCGTCGCGCACGCCGAGGAGCGCCTTGCCCTTGTCCGTTCGTTTGGCGTAGATGACCACCGTGCCGCCGCCATCCTTCTCGCGCAGCCCGTGGATAAAGGCGTTCTCGATCAGCGGCTGCAAGATGAGCGGGGGCAGCAGCAGGCGTTCCGATTCGATGTCATACTCCAACTTCACGTGCTCCCCGAAACGCGCCTGCTCGAGTGCGACATAGGCGCGCACGAGTTCAAGCTCTTGCCCGATGGTGATCAACTCGTTGCTATCGTAGTCGTAGAAGCCCCGCAGATAGCTGCTGAACTCCGACATCAAATCCCTTGCGCGGTCGGCGTCGCCGCGGGATATGGAGATGATGGTGTTCAGCGAATTGTGGATGAAATGCGGGCGTATCTGACTCTTCAGGAACGAGACTTCAAGCTGCCGCGCGCGGTGGTAGCGCTGCGCGACTATGACGCATTGCGCAATGAACAAGACCATGCATTCGGGAGCAGCGCCGGTAAGCAGATAGAAGCCGATTGATCTGTCCTCGAAGAACATCTGGTAGAAAATGAGGGCCAGCATGAACGCCATCGCGCCCAGTAGTACAGGCGCGCCGGACATTCCCCGCCACGCGGCACGGGCCAGCTGCGCCGTCACAAACGCGATTACGAACAACAGGATGAAGTTGAGCAGCATATACGCGCTCATCATGATTTCGAAAGGCAGCGTGGCCACGCATAACGATACGAGTGTGCAATAGGAGAGCAGCGTGACGACCTGCCACTTTCGAACGATGCTGCCGTAGGCGCAGTAGACGAAGTACAGAAGCAGGAATTGCACCCAGATCAGCGTCAGGTAGTCGATCCAACCGAATCCCGCTATGGGCATGCCGGGCAGTATGTATGTCACGGGCATGTTCCCGAAGATGGTGAGGCGCATCAGCATCAGCGCGCCGACACCTGCCAGTATCAGCACGTCCCGCTCCTGCCGCTGCGCCGCATGAAAGATGCAGAAGCACAGGCTGACGAAAGCGATGCCGCCGAGCGAGACCATACCGACGGCCGACAGCGCGCCAGAAAAGCGCGAAGCCTGTTCGTATGTGCCGAATATGACCGGCTCCCACATGCCGCCTACGGCGTAGGCATCATTGGACACCTGCAAGATGATGTCGAAACTGTCCGTTTCCGCTGTGAAATGGCCAAGCTGGGGACGATAATCGGACACGGGCGCGTTCGCCTTGTCCCCGAAGGCGCCGTTTCCCCCGATCAGCTCCCCGTCCGCGTAAAGCCGGTAGGCTGACGCCATGTTCTGCACGCGCAGGCCGTATTCCTCTCCTGGTCGCGCGCCGGTCACGCGCACGCGGTAGGTGGCAAGGCCAAAGCCGGGCAGCTCGCCGAGTCCCGTCTCGTAAAGATTCCATTCGCCCGGCGCTTCAACGATGGCGAAGGCTTCCGCGCTGCTTTCGATCTGCGAATCGATCAGGAGTCTATTCCAGTAGAACTCCCATTCGCCCGTGATTTCGAAGACGCTCTTTGGGTTCCATTGCGAAAGGTCCAGAACGCCGCCTTTTGCGTGGGGCGTCGCGGCATACGAAACAGAGGCATTGACATGCAATCCCGCCACGGCCATGACTGCTATTAGTATGGGTAGCGCCACGCGCGCCGCTCTTTTCCGCGCCATGACATGCAACCCCCCGGTCAACGGGCAGTTGTCCCCAATGCAGTATCACTATAACATAATTCCTGCTAGTTTCCAATGAAAGCAAGAGCGCAGGCAGGTCCCGAAGGCGAGTGCGTGCTCTTGCCTTTCTGGGCGGGGGTCTGACCAGGGGAATATTATCATATGGCATTACCCAGTCCGCGTTGATATTGTTCCGATGCTGTGTCACACTGTTGCCATGAAGAGAGTATCACTCCTCGGTAGCAGGGGAGGTGTCGTAAGGTGTCGCGTACGGAGTACATCGGCGTGCGACAGGCGGCCCAGAAGTGGGGGATCTCTGATCGCCGTGTTCGCGTCCTATGCAGACAGGGCAAGATCGCGGGCGCCAGAAAAGAGGGGCGTTTCTATCTGATACCATCAGACGCGCTCAAGCCGGCGGACGGCAGGAGGCTGCGAGGAAGGCTTGTGCCGCCGGAATTTGCCGCGCTGTTTTCGCGCATCGACTCGCTGAAGGAGGTACTCGGCAGGCGCCGTCCTCTCACA
>CAYZHL010000126.1:6979-7586 GCA_964478095.1 uncultured Clostridia bacterium
TCCTGGTCGAGTTCACCTACAGCTCCAACGCTATGGAGGGGAACACTCTCACGCTGAGAGAGACCGCAATGGTGCTGGAGGGAATCACGGTCGACGGCAAGCCGCTGAAGGATCATCTTGAGGCAGTGGGGCACCGCGACGCTTTTCGATACGTACAGCAGCTTGTCGCCGACAAGACGGCGTTTTCAGAGAGAGTGGTCAGGGAGATCCATTCGCTTGTGTTGCTTGACAAGCCAGAGGACAGGGGCGTGTACCGGCGTATTCCCGTGCGCATAGTGGGCGCGTATCACGAACCGCCGCAGCCGTATCTTGTGCCGGTGCAGATGGAGAGGCTTATCGCGGAGTCTGCAGAGGACATCCACAGCGCGGCTCTGTTCCATCTGAGATTCGAGGGCGTTCACCCCTTTGTCGACGGTAATGGCAGAACCGGCAGGCTAATTCTGAACCTGTCCCTGATGCAGCACGGTTACCCGCCTATCAATGTGAAGTACGCCGACCGGAGACGCTACTATGACTGCCTAGAGGCCTACTACAGAGATGATGACGAAGAGCCGATGGTGATATTGGTTGCGGGGTATATGGAGGAGCGGCTGAAGCAGTATCTCGC
>CAYZHL010000127.1:0-7560 GCA_964478095.1 uncultured Clostridia bacterium
CTTTGTTTCTGCAGGCGTACTGCAATGCCCGGCGCCTTCCGTTCGATGACGATCCCCATGTCGCGCAGGCGGTTTGTGAAGTGCCGCTTCGTCACCGCATAGCAGCCGCTCTCCAGGCAATAGGTGCGGTAGGCCGTGTAGAGCTCCGCCACTGTGTTGTGCCGGTCCATCGAGGGCACGAGCTGCTCCTCCTCCAGGAAGAGCGCCACGCTGTTGCTCTCCTCGCGGTAGCTCTGCAACATCTGCGCCACCCCTTCGCTCGTGGTGAAGCCACGCCGCCGCAGCAGCCGCCCCGAGTCGCTGCCTCATGAGCGTGGCCCGGTATACATCTCGCTCCCACGCATTGAGCTCTCTTCCGACGAACCTCTGGACATGCGCGGGCATTATGTCCACTGATAGTGCTGTTAGAAGCTCCGGGTGCAGGCCCGGGATCAGTCCCAGGTCCACCCCGAGTTTGACGTCGGACGTCAGCTTCAGTGCCTCTTCCGAGCTGATCATCCTGGCATTGGTCAGTATTCCGTAGGACCTGTAGACCCTGTCTTCAAGCTGGCTGCGGGCATCCGACATAATCGCGGTTCTGGCGTTGCGCTCGCTGTCGACAATCTGACGCGTGACCGCTTTGAGATGCGCTACGATCTCGCTCTCGGAGCGCCCCATGGTCACCTGGTTGCTCACCTGGAACAAGTTGCCCACTGCCTCAGTGCCTTCTCCATAGATTCCCCTGACGGCCAGCCCCACTTTGGATACCGACGCCAGCACCTGCCCGAGCATATTGACTGCCGCCAGAGCGGGCAGGTGAAGCATGGCCGATGACCGAAGGCCCGTCCCCACATTGGTTGGGCAGGCCGATAGATAGCCGAGATTCTCGTCAAACGCATAGTCCAGCGTCTCTTCCAACGCATCGTCAGTGGCGGATGCGAGCCTCAAGGCTTCGTCTACCTGGAAGCCTGGAAGAATCGCCTGTATCCTGATGTGGTCCTCTTCATTGACCATTATGCACACCGATCTGTCACGGTTAACCACCAGCGCTTTGCCGCTGGGCTCCTGAATGTGCTGGGGCGACGTAAGGTGCTCTTCAACCGCCAGTTGCCTATCGAGAGCGGGCATGCTCGCGAGGCCCAGCACCTCGGTGGGGCCTATCGACGGGGTAGCCTCCACCGCCTGACGCACACCGGCCAACACCGCCTGGAGCTGTTCCTCTCCGGCCCGGTGAGGGAAAGGCGCCCCACACAAGTTTCTGGCCAACCGCACGCGGCTGGATACTACGATATCCGATTCCGGGCCGCCCCCGGACATCCATAGAGCACAGAATCTCCCTGCCCCACGCCTGCCTGCCATCTCGGGCTACCTCCCTTCCCCTTCGTCTTCGTTGGCCTCGCTCTGTCCCGCGTTGCCCTGTTCCAAGCCGCCCTGCCCCGCCTCAGCTCGTTCCGCCTCTGCCCGCTCTGCCTCAGCCTGTCTGGCCTGCTCGGCAGCCTTCTCCAGATCGCGGATCCTGTCGCGCACCAGCGCCGCCTTTTCATATTCCTCCGCTTCAATCATGGTGCGCAGTTCGTCTCGAAGAGATTCAAGTTCTTTGCGAAAGCGTACGGCCTTTCCGGCGCGCACAGGCACCTTGCCCGTGTGCCTTGCGTGCCCGTGAATGCGAGCGATCAAGGGCCTGAGCATCGGCAGAAACTGCGAGTAACACTCGGAGCATCCCAGATAACCGGTGTTCATGAACTCGGGATATTCTAGGCCGCAGGTAGAGCACACATTGCGGGAGCCGCCCGGTATTCCCACAGGAACTCCTGCTGCCGCATCGCTCTGAAGCAGGCCTGCAAGCAAGTTGGAAAAGGCGAATTTGGGCCCTGCGAACACTTCCAGCTCACCGCGCTCCCTGGCGCATTGCTGGCATAGGTGGAGTTCGGTGCGGACATTGTTTATGACCTTGGTAACATGCACGTTTGCAGGCCTTTGATTGCACACCTGACACAGCATGGCAATGACTTCCCCCCAAAAACCTCACTCGGCGGTAGATTGCGTCAGCACAAACAGAAGAGTGGCCCTAAGGACCCGAGCGCGGATAATCTCCTCAAGCTCCGGCTGCCGGCCACCATGGCCCTCAAGCACCGTGGCTCGCACAAGAGCTGCATCCTGCGGGCTTAGCGCTCCCAGTTCACTCAGGCGGGCGATGAGGTCGTCTGCGGCCTTCCGATCGATGGCGTCGCCCACTACCTCTCGGACTATCTCGAGAGCGCCGCTTCCGGGGGCCGCCCCAAGCCTAAATATGCGTACATAGCCTCCCCCTCCTCGCCTCGACTCTACGACATACCCTCGTTCGATACTGAAGCGGGTGGCCAGAACATAGCTGATCTGCGACGGGGCGCAACGGAACCGTTCCGCCAGATCCCGCCTGCGTATCTCCACCCAATCATCGGGCACACTGTTCAGGAGAAGCTTGAGGTAGCTCTCAATGTAGTCCGATAGGCTCGCCATGGCACTCTCCCAATGCTCTGACTATTACTGACCTTTCGTACATCATGATACACCACGTACGCGAAAACGCAAGCCCATTCCGGCCTATCTATTGGTCAGATAAGGGCAGACGACGCTGAACCGCTCCTAGGGCGCGCCTAGCCGCGTAGCGCCACACTGAAGTTGCCGATCACGAGGTCAGGAAAGCAGTCCTGTAGGTGGGCTATGACCTGTGCTATGCCGGCGGGCTCGAGAGCCTCATCGCGGCGGCCGCGCTTGCCCGGGCCTTCCAACATCACACTGGAGAAGACCTCGGGATCGATGTTGAGGTTACGGAATTGAACCATCTGGACCCCCGTGCGTTCAATCAGGGAACATACTGCGTCTACCTCAGGTTCGAGGTCAGTGAACCCTGGGAATGCTAGGTAGTTGAGGGACACGAATGCTCCCCGGTTTCGTGCGGCGGCAATGGAGCGTTCTACGTCAGCAAGACTCCATCCCAAAGGATGGTGGTACCGCTCGTAGTACACCCGACGCGCGCTGACCAAGCTTACGCGGAAGGAATCCATCCCTGCGTCGCACAGAGCCTGTACAGCCTGTGTGTTGCCGGCATTAGTGTTGATGTTGATGGTGCCTCGGTCGGTGCGCGTCCGCACGGCGCGGCATGCCTCGGAGATAACGCGCCACTCATTTGTCGGCTCGCCCTCGCAGCCCTGCCCGAAGCTGATTATGGCTTCAGGCGCCTCCTCCAGATGAGGCAGGGCAAGGTCCACGACTTCTTCGACCGTGGGGACGAACTCGATGCGCTGCTGGGGAGATGGGCAGCACTCGGAAGGCTGCTCGGAGATGCAGCCGAGGCAGCGCGCATTGCATGTGGGCGAAACGGGTATGCCGGCCTCCCACCGCCTGTAGAAGAGGTTCTGAGCGGTGTAGCATTGATACTCCAGGGCGCATCTGGCCAGCTGCCTGAGGATTCTGTTGCCGGGATGAGCCCCGCACGCAGCCTCGACCAGCGCCGGGAGTTCGGGAAGGTTGTAGTGACACGGATCCCAGGTATCGCGCTCATCGGTGCGCATAGCGGCCACGACTATCTGGTCGCCGTCAAACGCCGCCGCCGAATAGCCGAAGAGCGGAAGCGTGGGAGCATTGGGTTTTGACACGTACGCCGGGATGAGAGTGCGAGTATAGCCCTGGGGGAGTATGGCCGCGACCGCCTCTCCCGGGCCAGCCTGCACAAACTCGCCGGACGAGGCGTCCGCGCCTACCGGGATGCGTCCTGGCAGCCGCATGAGGGTCGCTCCCTCGGGAAGCGTGATGACATCGGGCTCCCGAAGCTCAACGAAGTAATCGCCTGCGCGGGCCACTGCCCGCGCATTGTCATTCCTCATTACCCGGCCCGACCGATCGCTCGCAGCCACCGTCAGCACAGCTGGCTTTCGCATCCGCGTCGTTCCTACTTGAGGTAATCGAGAGGGTTGCGGGCCCGCCCGTTCACCCTGACTTCGAAATGGAGGTGCGGCCCTGTGCTGACGCCGGAGTTGCCGGATAGGGCGATCCTATCGCCTGCGGCCGCGGCATCGCCCACGTTTACCGTGAAAGAGGAGTTGTGGCCGTAGTATGTATGGACGCCGGCGCCGTGGTCCAAGATGACGAGCCTTCCGTATCCCGACCTCCACCCGGCGAATATCACGCAACCGTCGGCGGCTGCCTTCACAGGCGTGCCGATGGGCACGGCTATGTCCACTCCGTTGTGCATCCTGCCCCATCTGAGGCCGAAACGTGACGTGATGCGGCCTGAAAGCGGCCAGATCAGAGCGTCGCCTGAAGACGACCCGGACGACCTCGAGCTAGCGGCGCCTCTAGACGCCACGGCTATGGGCGCGTTGCGCACAGGAAGCGGTTTGGCCCCCGGTATGACCAGGGCTTGCTTGAGTTTGAGCTTGTCGGGCTCGTCCAGTTGGTTGGCGCGGACAATCTCGTCCCTGCTAATCCCGTATTTCTTGGCGATTGTCCAGATCGATTCGCCCCGGGTGACCAGGTGGACCACGCCTGATATGGAGGGAAACTTGAGCGTCTGCCCTATCTTGAGCTTGTTCGGATTGGACAGCGAGTTGGACCACATTATGGTGTCAACACTTACTGAGTATCTTTCGGCTATCACCGACAAGCTTTCTCCCTTGGCAACCTTGTGCTCGATCATGCGTATCCCGCTACTTGTGGAGGAGTTCTTGTGCTCAGAGGCGACGGCGCCCACAGCCTTCCTACCGGGTACGCACTGATCCTTCAGCGCACGCACAGCGTCCAGCAACCCATCCAGGCCGGCCGCCAGTGTGAGCAGATTCGAACCCGAGCCGGGCGATTCCTCTGCAAGCAGTCCCTGATTCCAATCGGCGACTACCTCGGGATCCGCCCCGAAATGCGCCAGGAGAACTGTATAGCTGTGGGAACAAAGATCTTTGAGCAGTCCAAAAGCCGACGTTCGGCGGATGGACTTCTCGGTGAATGATAGTGCGGCACTTGCGGCGGTTGTCACCTCGGCAAGCAGCAGGTAAGTCGAACACAACGCTATAACGGCACATAAGGCGGAAACGATCTTCTTCTTCAGCAACTATCTCCCCCCATCCGCTCAAGGCGCCAGCCCGGGGTCAGCCTGGCATCTATTACAGTATACCACCATGACCGCATATGGTCACTCAGTTCGAGTTCTGCCAGCTCCGAAGATTCTCGGCAAACTGTGACTTGAGTATCAGGCTGCAGAGGTCGCGGTTGGCCTTAGTGTGCTGAATCCGATCTATCAGCAGCTGGGTCATCTCGGCCGCGCCCATGTTGGACATGGCCTTGCGCAGCACCCACGTGGTCTCCAATTCCTCTGGGGTAAGGATCAGCTCTTCTTTTCGAGTGCCCGACTTGTTCACGTCTATGGACGGGAATATGCGGCGTTCGGAAAGCTTGCGGTCAAGGTGCAATTCCATGTTGCCCGTGCCCTTGAACTCCTCGAAGATCACCTCATCCATGCGACTGCCGGTATCCACAAGGGCAGTAGCCAGGATAGTGAGGCTGCCGCCTTCCTCGATATTGCGCGCCGCCCCGAAGAAACGCTTGGGGTTGTGCAAGGCCGCGGGGTCCACGCCGCCCGACAGCGTCCGCCCAGAGGGGGGCTCTTCAAGGTTGTATGCCCGGGCCAACCTCGTGATCGAGTCCAGCAGGACCAATACGTCTTTTCCGTGCTCGACGAGGCGCTTGGCGCGCTCCAGCACCCTGTCGGCCACTCGCACGTGGTTCGAAGACGGCTGGTCAAACGTAGACGCCACAACCAGGCCGTCTACTGAGCGTTCCATGTCGGTGACCTCTTCGGGCCTCTCGTCAACTAGCAGCACGAGCAGGGTGAGCTCTGGGTGGTTAGTGGTCAGAGCGTTGGCCACCTTCTTCAGGATCGTCGTCTTGCCCGCCTTGGGCGCCGACACAATCAGACCCCTCTGCCCTTTGCCGATGGGCGCCATCAGGTCTATTAGCCTTGTAGTAACGTCCTTGGGGTCGTGCTCCAGGCGCAGGCGTTCGTCGGGGTATACGGGGATCAGATCCTCGAAGTGGGAACGGCGCGCGGCCAGCTCAGGGTCGAGCCCGTTGACAGCCTCCACGCGAAGCAGCGCGAAGTATTTCTCGCCCTCCTTGGGCGGCCTCACCTGCCCCGACACCATGTCCCCCTTGCGCAACACGAACCTGCGTATCTGTGAGGGCGAGATGTAGATATCATCTGAACTGGGAGTCAGCCCTCCCACCCTGAGAAATCCGAAACCCTCGGGAAGGATCTCCAGAATCCCGTCGGCCCACAGGTTCCCCTCTTTCTGAGACGCCGCCTTGACGATCTCAAACGTCAGCTCCTGCTTGCGCAATTGCGAGTGACCCGGTATGCCCAAGTCCTTTGCGATGTCATGCAACTCGGACACGGTCTTCTTCTCTAGTTCCGCGATATTCATCTGTAGCGCATCTTCCTTTCAGGGTATATGGACAATAGAGCACAAATCAGCGGGCAGGCAGCATGTTCCGGGCGGCTGGACCGCCCACGAATGGCAGACTCACGGCCGTACGCAATAGGGAACTCCTGTGGAGCTATACGAATGGTACACTTATGGCTCAACCGATGAGGCGTGCTTGAGGAAATCGTGCGGTCACGCACTCAGTCTGGCATGCTTACAGACCGTATTCTCCGCGTTACGCTAGAATCCTCCAGGCCATATTCCACAATCAATTCTGCCCAGCGGAGCGAATTTCATATCCCCAGCACAGGGCGGCCATCAACATTTCGAGTATTCGAGCGATTTTGCGACGAACTCCCTGAATAGAGGGTGAGGCCGGCCGGGCCTGGACTTGAACTCAGGGTGGAACTGCGTACCCACAAACCAGGGGTGATCGGAAAGCTCAACTATTTCTATGAGGCTGCGCTGGGGGCTTAACCCGGAAAACCTAAGACCGTGTTCGGCGAGGACGCTGATATACGCGTTGTTGAGCTCGTGACGGTGGCGATGCCTCTCATGTACCAGGGTCTCGCCGTAAGCCATAGCCGCCTTCGATCCCGGTTCGAGAGCGCAGGGGTAGACGCCCAGACGCATGGTTCCCCCTATTCGCTCTATCCCGCGCTGCTCAGGCATGAAATCGATCACAGGATGGACGGCGGCAGCATCGAATTCTGTGCTGTTGGCGCCGTGGAGCCCGCACACATTGCGCGCAAACTCGATCACCGCGCATTGCATCCCCAGGCACAGCCCGAGAAATGGCGTCTTGTGCTCGCGGGCGTATTGGGCCGCCAGTATCTTGCCTTCCACCCCGCGCGGGCCGAATCCGCCGGGCACCAGCACGCTGGTCGTAGCTGGTTAGGGCCTCGGAATCGATCCAATCTACCTCAACCTGTACGCCGTTTTCGATCCCTGCGTGGCGAAGCGCCTCAACTGCGCTGAGATACGCATCAGGCAGCGCGACATACTTGCCCACAAGCGCCACCCGGATCGAGCGCTCGATGCTGTTGAGCCTGGCAACCATAGTCCGCCATGCGGACATGTCCGGTTCGGCCACAGGGCATGCCAGCTCCAGGCGTTTCACGACGAT
>CAYZHL010000128.1:0-523 GCA_964478095.1 uncultured Clostridia bacterium
CCTCTGCTGTACAGAAGGTTGATCATGGTCGTAGTGCTGTATCCGGGCCCACCCTCAGTCATCACGTAAGTCTGCGTGAACACCTGGAATGACCCCAAGACCTCAGTCACCAAGATGAAGAATGTCGTAGGACGCAGGAGCGGGATCGTAATGTAGCGTATTCGCTGCCATGCGGTGACACCGTCCACAGCGCCGGCTTCGTACAGCTCCATCGGCACTCCCTGAAGCCCGGCGATGTATATGGTCATGACATACCCAAGGTCCTTCCACACACTCATGACACACACGGAAGGCATCGCAAGACGGGAGTCTGCCAGCCACCCCTTGGGCGCCGCCCCGAACAGAGCGAGGAATTGGTTGGCAAGCCCATTTGGACTGGCGTTGAGTACAAGCGACCATACAATCGAGGCTGCGACCATGGAAGTTACCACGGGCAGGAAGTAGCACGCCCTGAACACGTTCTTCCCGACAAGGTGCTTTTGATCCAGCAGCAGCGCAAACACTAGGCCCAGCACCATCCGGG
>CAYZHL010000128.1:533-7516 GCA_964478095.1 uncultured Clostridia bacterium
TAGCGAATCGTGTTCCAAAGCGCGACCCTGAACACCGGATCACGTATCACACGTGTGTAGTTCCGGAGCCCCGTGAATTTGGGGCTCGTCAACGACAGTATGCTGTAGTTGAAAAAGCTCAGGTAGAATGCCCATGCCACAGGGATGAAAATGAACACCAGAAAAACCATGTACGCAGGCGCAACCATTGTGTACAGTTCGAGCGTTTCACCGACCTTGCGCAGTGCCGGTTTCTTCATCGGGCAAATCCCTCCAGGTTTCGAGCCGCCCGCGCCGAGCGGATCCCGGCGCGGGCTACCGGCTACATTGCCTACACTAGCTAACCTATGAGCCGCGCTCGATTCGCTACTTGCGAAGCAGATCCTCCAGGCCCTTCTGCAGAGAGTTCATTGCTGCTTCGACCGTCTTCGTGCCCTCCATGGCCTGCTGAACCTCTGCTCTGATGAGCGGGCTCATGCCTGACGCCTTGGGGTGCTTGAAGTAGAAATAGCCTCCGACCTCCATCTGCTTGGCGAACGCGGTTCTGATCGGATCGTTCAGGTCAGGATGGTTGGCCAACGACTTCCTAGCAGGCGAAAAACCGATCGCCTTGCAGTAAGCCGCCATTGACTTGGGCGATACCATGCATTCCAGGAACTTCCAGGCAGCCTCCTTGTGCTTTGACTGCTTGGACATGACTATGACGTCCGTGCCGCCGAAGGCCGCATGGGCCTTGTTGTGGGGCAGCAGCCCTACGCCGAACTTTCCGGCAAGCGCAGGTTCCTTCAGGAAGCGCTGAGACGTGTCTTCACAGTCAATGAAGAGAGCCACCTTGCCCTCGGCAAACATCTTCTGGATCTCCTCGAGATTGATTGTGGTAATGCCTGGCGGGGTCACCTTGTGCTTGCGAATGAGGTCGATGTAGAACTGGACGCCTTCAACCACCGCAGGGTTGTTGGCCAGAGCAATCTCCTTGTCCTCATCGACGAAATCCATGCCGCTCTGCCTCACGAATGGCTGGAACTGCGATACGTACCGGCCTGATGTTCCGAAGCCGTACTGGTCGATCACACCGTCGCCGTTCGTGTCGCGTGTGAGCTTCTTGGTGTACTTCACGAACTCGTCCCATGTCCACGATGTCGTGGGCTCCGGCACGCCCGCTGCGGCCAACAGGTCTTTACGGTAGAACATGGCCCTTATGGTACCGAACCAGGGAAGCGCCATCAACTGGCCGTTGACTGTGCACCTGTCGATGAACACCGGGTAGAAGTCAGCCTTCGTCTCTTTTGAGACAAACCGGTCCAGAGGTTCCAGTGCGTTGTTCGCGGCAAGCACATGCTCGAACGGATCTCCAACTGTGAAGATGTCGGCAATGGTGCCGCCCACTATAGCAGCCTGAAACTTCATATGAGGATCCTCAGCCCACGGAATCGCCTGGAAATTCACCTTGATATCAGGGTTCGCAGCCTCGAAGTCCTTGATGATCTCGCGAATCACGCCACTCGAGGTCGCATCGCCACCGGCCTGCCAGAAAGTGACGGTAGTCTTCTGCGCGGCGCCTGCGGGCACAATCAAGACCGCCAGAAGAAAGACCGCCAAAAGCACAGGAATGAGTCTCTTCATCTGATAGACCTCCCACCATATCTTTGGTTTTTCTCAGGAACGTTCACACAGTCCACTCGACGCCAAGAACACCACAGTCCTCGATCCTTGGCACATCACCCCCGAACTCGCACAGTGACCTTAAGTCCACACTCATGCCCACACAGATCTGGCAGCGTCCTCCGCAAGACGGACGAAGTGCGAGGCATCTGCCAGCGCGTCGCTTCCCAGGCCGTGACGGCGGACGCTGCCGCCCAGCCGGTCCGCGCATCTCGACATGGTGAAAGCGTCGGCGAAGTTGAGGAATCTCACCAATCCCTGATCTAGCTCTCTGTAGAGCCGTCCCGCTCCCAGTTGCGCCCGAAGGCCGGGAAGCAGCTGACGCACCGAGTAGGCGGCCTGCGTCAGTCGCCCTTCCATCTCATAGAGCGCGCTATCGGTCATACCTGAAGCCAGGCCGGCCAGATCAGTCAGAGGGTTATAGGCGCCTATGTACGCACGCGCCACGGCAAGCAGGGTGTCCGCTGGGCATCCGTATTCAGCCGAAACCACTGCGCACGCTTCCTCCAGTGCAACGCCAGGATCGTAGCTGCCCGGATCCCAAACGTACCGCGCGATGCTCCAGAGCGCCAGTTTGGACGCCTCCACCTGCCGCATGGGATTCGTAATGACCCCGGTGACCATACTCGGCAGGCGGTTGCACCTCATGGCCGTAGGCGCCAGCACGAGGCGCCACGGTTCCGGCCTGAGATAATCGTTTACGGGGTAGTTGAGCCACAAGAATGGCTTACGGCCGACTAGCCCGGCATACTCACAGGCGTCTTCGTAAGTGATCGATACCGAGTTCCAGTCAGGACCTGTCCAGAAGAGCTCCACATCGTCCGGAATCCCTTCGGCGATTGCGCGAGTATAGTCGGGATATGCATGGGCGTGACGCGTGAAGTACGTGGTCGGGCACAGAATGAGTCGGTTGTGTGAATCCATCGACAGCAGGGCGTCGTGCAACCTGCGTGTGAAGTCGACGTGCGCTTCGCCGAGGCTTCGGTATGCGACCCGGTCTTCGGGCCTTTGAAGCTCCAGAGAGATATCGTCGAGCGCCAGCGCGAAACATCGCACGCCCAGGTCATAAGATGCTCTGAACTTGTCCACCACAAGCTTCAGGTCGTCATCTCCGGAGTACCTCGCTTGAGGGACCGCTCTGAGCGACGGGTTGATAGCGACGCACACAGTTGCGAATCGTTCCTGCGCACCCTGCACTATCCGCGCGATCGCCTCCAGGTGCTCGTCGGAGTATGGATCGCGGAACCTGCGACAATGCTCAGGCGCCATTCCATAGCAGAGCATCAAGAAGTTGAACTTGCAGGCAGGCAGGAAATCCAGCATAGATAGATAGTCATCGGGGTTCCAGTGAAGCCCCTTCATGCCGCGGACAGCGCAGGTAGGGGAGTAAACCCTGTCGACAATGGGAAACGTTCGGCGCAGGCGGTAGTGGGCCATGACCTCCTCCACGCCGTAGAGCAGCCCCGCCTCCGACCTGGCCAGGATGTGTATATTCGGCAGGCCCGCCCCACTGCCCGAGGTGTCGCAGCCTGTGATCCGAAATGCCTCCGGCCCTGCCTCGACGGCCCTGCCAGCCTGGCCGGCCTGGCTGGCCGCGCATCCCGCACCCGGGCGCGCATTCGTGCCAGAGCCCACGACCACGTCCGCGCAGGGATCCACTGTGAGCTGCACCAGCCCGGCCTGGTCCACTGCTTCCCGCCCGAGCGCTACATCAGCGCCCAGCTCCTCCTCGAGGAACCGCACCATAGTGCGACAGGCGAGCGAACGCGCACACCCGTCGCCGCTCGGGATCACCACGAATCGCTCACAGATCGGCGCCAAGCTACTCACCTGCCTCACACTGAACGTGTGTGTCGCCTGCTGATGTCCGGCCTACTACATGGGCCCATTGCCGGTCAAACTCATCCCCGCCCTCGATGTTGGCGCTCACAAACACCGGCGGCTCAATGCCCAAGGCGCACAGCCGCTCCACTACCTCAGCCGCAAGCATGTTGATTATGGCGGCCCCTGCAACCGTTGAGGTCGGGCATATCTGAACGGCTGAGCCGTCGGCCTGCAGCACTGCGTCGCCGGGCACACCACAGTTGTCGATCACGACGTCGGCCACCTCGAACAGGTGCTTCATGCTGGAGTGACGCGATGGAACACTCCGGGAATGCGCAAGGGACGTCAGGACGATCACGGGAATCCTCCGAGCCTTGGCGATCAGGGCCATCTCCACAGGCACAGCATTTCGCCCCGAATTCGATATGATCATCAGGGCATCGCCCGGGCCGATTCCCGAGTGGTCCAGGATGATCTGCGCGTACCCTTCCAGCCGCTCCATGGCTGTGGACTTGAAGGGCCCTTCGTGCAGCATAAGCGCGGGTTCTAGTAAGGCGTTCACCGGAACAAGCCCGCCGGCGCGATAGAAAGCTTCCTCGGCGATAATGTGGGAGTGGCCGGTGCCGAACAGATACAGTTTGCCGCCGCCGCGTATCGCCGCAGTCACAATGTCCGCAGCTCGGCCTATGGCCTCTAGCTGGGTATCTCCAATGTCATCAAGAATCCGCTGCACGCGGTGGAGGTAGTTCTGAGCTAGCATAAGTCCATGCACATCCCTTTGCTCGAAAGTCTCATGGCTGCCTGCGCAATCTCGTGTATCGATTCCGACGCAACACTCGACATCACTCGCTCGTAAGCGTCCGGAGCCGCACTCTCCGGCGCCAAGTATCCCAGATGGCCGTTGGAGTACCCGACTACCCAGATGTTGCCTGCGGCGACCTCAGCGTTCGAGCCGGCCGGTACGGTCCCAATGGCCGGGACGGTTGGGACGATTGGGGCAATTGGGGTCGTCGGGGCAGTTGGCGTCGTCGGGGCGACTGAACCGGCAGTGGCAATTGCCTCGGTCGGCGACTCGCCCTGTCCTTGCGCCACCGCTCTGACAAGGCTTTCACCAGTCTCATGGGCAACCTCCCCCGGGCAGAAAAGCAGCATCAGATCGCCTACGCGCGCAAGGTTTATCTCGGCGTCAACTACACCGCCCGGCGCCGCTCCCGGCCCCGCGCCGGGCGTGCCCTGCGGGCCGGACTGGTTCTGTGCGCGCTTGAGCACTATCCGCCATGCAGCTGCACGATCGCGGGATTCCTTAACCGCGATCTCATCCGCTCCGCACCTGGCGAGTCGCTCAGCCTCGGCCTCGGCCGCCGCTATGGCCGACAAAGCCTGCTCCTGGCCGACTAGCGGCCTGCGGCGAAGCGTGATCTGCTCGCTCGCCAGGCAAACGCCCGATGTGCGCGACAACCGGCCAGCCGCGGCAACCCGCGCAGCGCCCGATGCCGCTAGCCGTCCCAGCCGCGCGGCCTCATCAAAGGTCTGCGCCCGCCGTGTGTACCGCGTGCTCACATCGGCTGCAGCTCCATTTATGAAGACAGCGAATGCCCGCTCCGTCCCCGATGCGCGCATCTCGTGCTCGCACTCATCCACCGCAAACCCCGGCCAGTCTCTCGAAACTACCAGGTTATCAGGGCCGAGCACAGTAGGATGGCAGGCCAGGCTGACCAGGCGCATGGCAGCCCGGGGCGCTCCCGAGGGGCCCTGAGCAACAGAGCGAAACTCGGCAACAGCAAGGCGCTGCCTGATCGGGCCCGTTGCCCCACGCCCTGCTAGATCGCTCCGTCGGCTGGCTACGCCGTCCACTAGCCCTGCGCCCAGGTATAGCCGGCACGGCAGAAGCTCAGCCCATGCCCGCGCGGTCGCGTCGGCGGCCGCGCCTGTTATCGCATCTGTGATCGCAGGATCGAACGAGCCCGATTCCGGGAAGATGCGCGAAGGGCCGGAGTGAGTGTGGGAACAGCAGACCATGATCGATGCGGGGTCTAGCGCCGCGCCTGCCGGCGCCGAACCTGCCGCCGCCCGGCGGATCATGCGCGTGAGGAGAGCATCGGAGTAGAGGATGTCAATCGAAAGAACAGTGATGCAGCGTCCGCCGTATTCGATCGCCAGAGCCCGGGCACACAGCGGGTCGTGCACGCCGCGCGATGCCTCCTTCCGGGCCTGGTAACCCGCGAGGGGGGTCGACGGTGGAAGCTGTATTCGGCCAAGACCCGAGCCCACGTTGAACATGTCGCGCTCACCGCCCTTGCCTGCCGTCTGAAGCTCTTCCGTCAGTACTTTCTGTCCTTGACAGTCTCGCCCGTGCGCTCGATGAACTCGATGGCCTGATCGTATATGGCCAAAGAAACCCCCACGAACAGCGCATCTACCACCGACAGCTGAGCCATCATGGACGGCATTCCGCCCGACCCGAACGGCGTCTCTTCAGAGGCGGTGCGCAACATGATGTCGGCCAGTCTAGCCAGGGGAGAACGAACACGGTTGGTGATGCATATAACACGAGCGCCCCGCGCCTTCGCCAGATCGATGATATCCACAACGTCCTTCGTGCTCCCAGAATGGGAAAACCCGATGACGACATCGCTCGAGCCGATCAGGGCGGTGGACATCGCCTGCATATGCATGTCGGCATAGAAGTTGGCGTGGATTCCGACCCTGAGCAGCTTGTAGTATGCGTCCTGAGCCGCGAGAGCCGATGTCCCAACACCGTAGAGGTAGACCTGTTTGGCGGCAATCACTGCGTCGACGGCGTCTTTCAGCGAATCCAGGTCCAGTACATCCAGCGTGTCGCTCACAGCCTGCACGTTGGCGCGAAACGCCTTTCTGACCGCCACCGGCAAGGTGTCGCCAGGCTCAATGTCATCGTGGATGTTCTTATCCGGCGATACCAGCTCTCTGGCCAAAGCGATCTTCAGTTCCTGATACCCGCTGTACCCCAAGGCGTTGGCAAGACGGATTATCGTCGCATCCGAAGTGCCAGTAGCACTAGCCAATTCCGTGATGGACTGGTATATGACCTGGCCGCCATTATCAAGAACATAGGACGCGACCTTTTTCTCCGCCGGCCTGAGTGAATCGAACATCCTTCTCAAGCGCGCAGAGCAGCTCGAAACAGGCAACCCCGCCTCGACAATCCCGTTTCCCTCCTCGACCTGGGCCATCCGGTTCACCTCCGCCAAGTACTCAATAGCCTGGTTCTTCGGCATCGCTATGAAGTATTACTCCACAGATCCGGCGTTTCAAGAGGAGCTATTCTACATTGCTTGGAGTTTTCCTTCTCAACATGCACAAAGTTTCATGGAGATTATCTTCAGCACGCAACAAAATAAACACGCGCGCGTGTTTCCAGATCGCGCGCGCGTGTTTATTGCGTGTTTATTGCGTGTTTGTTGCGTGTTTGTTGCGTGTTTGTCGGTAAGCGTCAAATAGCACCCACATGGAGTGAAGCCAGCGAACATGCGATAATC
>CAYZHL010000129.1:0-7397 GCA_964478095.1 uncultured Clostridia bacterium
AGGCCGGGCATTATCACAACGAACTCGTCTCCGCCCATCCTGACGATGATATCGTCACGCCGGCAACACGCCTGCAGCACCCTGGCGATGTTCACAAGCAGCCTATCGCCGGCCTCATGGCCAAACGCATCGTTTGCCAGTTTGAGCCCGTTGGCATCGCCGAACACCACACTCACCGGCACTACAGCCTCTGCGTCCAGCCGGCCCACGACCTGCTCCAGGTGACGACGGTTGTGCAGGCCCGTCAAGGCATCATGGATGGTAAGGTACTCAACCCTCTGCTCAGCCTGGACACGCTCTGTAACGTCCTGGAACACTGCCACCACTTCGCCCGACGGCACGCGATAGATCCAGTTCTCCCTCCAACCGGAGTGTGGCCCATTCTCGCAGTAGGCTGGCGAAAGCCTTTCCGATTGGCCCGTAAGCCATACCCTTTGAAGCGCCTCCGCGAGGCCCATTTCGGCCAGGCCTGGGAACACCTCGCTCAGGCGCCTCCCTACGACACTTGGCGCATCGATACCTTCGATGAGCTCGCCTGCGCGGTTGAACTCCACGAATGCGAAGTCCTTGCCGCCGTTGACTGCCCGATACACTGCGACCCCGTTGGGCATATGCTCGAACAGCGCACGGTACTTCTCCATACTCGTCTTGATGAGCTCATCCTTCTGCACACGTTCCGAAATCTCTCTGAAGACGATGACTTCGCCCAACCCCTCGCCGTCAGGCCCATGGATCGGCGAGGAGGTGTACTCCACATACCTGATGCCGGCATCCTTCGCGTAGACGACCGATTCGGTGAGAGCAGTCCCGCGAGATCTGCTCCCTCCAGACGGACCGGCCCCCATAAGCGACAGACGGAACACGCTATCAATGTCGACTCCCAGAGCATCATGCTCAGTCCATCCCGTGATCCTGGACGCCTCCGGGTTGAGCAGCGTAACCTTACCATCCCTGTTGGTAGTGATCGCGCCGTCGCCGATACTGGACAATGTGATCCTCCGAGTGGCTCGAACGTGTTTCAAGCCGTCGCGCAGGCGCGCGAGCGGATGCTCATAGCCTCCGATGAACACTGCCTCGTACACCAGCCAGTATGACAGCGCCTTCGCAACGTGGCCGAAGAGGCCCGTGCCTGAAGTCATGTAGTTGAGGCTCGGCCCGGCGATGATGAACGCGGCCTGTGAGACGGCGGCCACCGCCAATGATGCCGTCATCAGCTCGCGAACAAGCCGATCACGAACATCCGACAGAGTCTGGCCGATCACGCTGACTGCGAGGACGCCCAGGATGAGATAGTTGATCACCACCATGTCTGAAGTCAGCGCGCCGTCCGCAGTCGCTAGCTCAGGGAAGCCTGGAAGCCACATGATCGCAGCAACCAGCGACATGGCGACGAGCGCAGAGCTGGCCAGCATGCGCGTGCTCGATCGGCGAAGCCGAGCGTACTTGGGGGCAAGGAACATGCAGAAAGCATGGATCGCCCGGGCCGTGGCCCAGAACTGCATACAATGGAGAATCCCCAATTGAGTACTGAGCCGGATCACGGGGCTGGATATGAGACTGAATGAGTCGAGTAGAGCTACCATCAGCTGCGTCATGCCTATGAACAGCAAGTAGCTTGAGCGAGAGTACCCGTAGGTGTGCCATGCGGTGAAGAAGGCGAGCACAGCGAAGAAAATAGACGCCGTCTCAAACGAAAACGCCAGCGCCGGTGTGGAACTGCCCAAAACGATCCCGCCCACTGGCACGATCAACACCCACACCAGTATTCCTACATACACATGTGAAGGCCATGAACGCTTGTCCGGAGTGCTCACCCTCGATACCCCCGATTTGCCCACAGGCAAGAGCGCTGCAGACACTGTCTGAGTTTCTACATCTCTCACCAAAAACCTTGCACAGCTTGCACAATATGTACATGCTATCACAACTTCCCGCGGACTGCCGAGGCCGCGCGGAGCCCGGTTCGCACTTGGAGCTCTGCACGACCTCTAGCAGTCGAGCCGAACCCTGCGCTAGCAGAGGCTGCACGCCGGGGCGAGCATTTCCTCAGCGCGTATCACATACTCAATAGCCGAAGTGGCGGCGCCTCCGCTATGCACGCTGACGAAAACCCTGATCGGCGCATTGGCCGGGTCAGGGCACACAACCACCTCGAAGTTGCCGGCGCCTGCCCTAAGCACCGCATCCTTGCCGCAGCATCCGCCGGGAATGTCAGCTAAGGTTATAGTATCCAGTGGGTTCGTCACAGGGCAATCCAGGCCGATGAGCTTCACAGCTGCGCCAATCGGCGCGCCCGACGTGTTCTGAACCTTCACGTTGATCGCGTTATTCTGTCCTGTTCGCACGAAGAACGGCCCAGTGCTCACCGGCCCGGTCGCCGGAGGCCCTCCGCATGGAGGGCATGGCGGGCACGGAGGGCAAGGCGGACACGGCGGACATGGCGGGCACGGAGGACACGGCGGCGGACAAGGAGGGCACGGATGACATCCGTCCAACTCACGAGCTCCCACTTCCACCGCGCACACACGTTCCAGAGGAATGACCACCGCCTGAGCCGTCTCCCTCTCTACCAGCACTCCTCCGCAGAACACCTTGATGTTGATGCCCCCCGCGTCGAAGGGCGTCAGAATAAGCAGCCCGGCGCAAATATCCTTTACCTTGGCATTAAGAGCCTTCTTGAAGCAATCGCCGCATGAGAACTCTACCGCAATGGGTCGGCCGCAGGGATCGCAATGGTCGGCAAGGATTCTGGCCATCGGATGCCCGCACTGGTATTTCACCGAATCCGAGAAATCCTGCATTCTTCACGCACCTCTCGTCGACACAACGTGGACACCTCGGTAGTCATCTGTCGACAGTAGCAGGATATGCACGGACGCAAACGCCAGTGATTCACAGCGTCTTTACGTTTTCGATCCCGGCCAGCCGCAGAACCTGTACAGCGTTGACCCTGTCCGCATCGCTTCCGAAGCCCGCGTCCCTGAACACCACCTGCATCTGGGTCGCGACAAGCTCCGCGCGAAGTCGTGCCACACCTTCGGCAAGTCTCAAGTCGACGTGATCGGCAACGCAGACTACCAGGTCGCCCGCCCCCACTATGTAGACTGCCTTGCCGTCGATCTCCCGCCTTTCGACGGATGTCGCAAGGTCCAGCCCGTACTTGAGCACCAGTTCGTATATGACGTCTGCGTCTCGGCGATCGTCCTTGATACGTTCTGCGGCGCATAGCAAGGACTCCTCGAGATTGCCTGGGTCCGGATCCCACTGCCGAATGTTGCTGCTATCGAGCCTGAACACCCTAAAGCCCAGGTCAAGCCGGGCGGCTTCCCCCTTCGACGCGATCTCTGCAGCTGCACGCCGGATTCGCTCCTTTCCGATTTCCGCGATCGTCGGGCTCACGCCGTGCGCTCTGCAAAACTCCAGGGCCGGCTTGCTCTGGGCATCGCCCGGCCTCAAAGGTTCCGGCAGTTGCACCATTATGTACCGGCGATTGCAGCCGTCCTCGCTGTTTTGGAGCATGACGCCGTGTGCGGTACTTGCAGATCCGGCGAAGAAGTCCATGACGATGTCGCCGTCGCCGGTCATAGCACGCACGAGGTATTTCATCAACCCACTGGGCTTGGGGTAGCTCATTACGTCCGCCCCGAAGAGGCGCCGGATCTCCTGCGTCGCGTCTTCATAGGTAGGGACGCCGTTGGTGCGATACGACAGCAGATTCGAAGTCTTCTTGAGCTCTCCCGAGCGGCTGACGTAATTGGGCCGGAACGGAATCTTGCTGATGACGATGTCCGCAGCTTCCTCTACGAACTCATCCAGCTTCTGCTGGGAATATCGCCACTCGCCCCTCAGGCGAAACGAGTCGGCGTTTCTCCCGTTCACGATCGTCACATCATCCAGCAACTGAGTGATGATGCCGCCTTCCGACATGTCCTGGGCCGCTACTACCTGATCATCACAGCCAAATCGGACACTCCTGGCCGGAAAGGTCAGGGTTTGAACGCCATTGCCCGCATTGTTGAAAGGGTACTTCTTCCCGTCCTGAACACCGCCCGCGCCGAACGGGGGCGACTGCGCCCGGTTCCTGGCGAAGCACACTATGTACTCGGTGACACTGCCCATGTTGGAGTCCAGAAACGAAGGTTTCTTCTTCTTCTCCCAGACGAATACGCCGCAGAAGTTCTCTTCCCCGAACACTTCATCGCACATCTTGCGCAGATTGGCCAGTTCATGGTCATCGATGGAGACGGCGATGACTCCATCGTCCCGCAGAAGGTTCCTGGCAAGCTTCAGCCGGGGGTACATCATGTTCAGCCAGTCAGTGTGATAGCGGCCCGACGTTTCGGGATTTGCCGAGAGGCGACGTCCAGCCTCATCCGCCTGGCCCGTCACTCTCAGGTAGTTCTGAACGCTCTCAGTATAGTCATCACGATACACAAAATCCTGCCCCGTATTGTAGGGCGGGTCGATGTATATCATCTTCACTCTCTTATGATAGGAGCTCTGCAGCAGTCTGAGGACTTCCAGGTTGTCGCCTTCGATGAAGAGGTTGCGTGTCGTTTCCCATTGGACCGACTGCTCGGGGCAGGGGCGAAGCGTTCCTGCCGACGGCGCCCTGGCGAGAAGGCCCGCGCGGCGCTTGCCGTTCCAGGTGAAGCTGTACCTTTCCGGCCCGAGGCCGCTACCCGCGCCAGGCTCCGGTGTCTGCACTCTTCTCACCCCCCTGAATGCACAGTCGCACCCGGCGCCCGATGATGGCCGACACCTGCTCGATGAAAGCCTGCGGGCTCGCCTTGAACTCTTCAAGCCTCCCGCTCTGCATCAGGATCCTCACAATCGTGCGCCGAGTCAGGGCGGTGTCGTTCTGCAGCTCAGTCACGATGTCCGGCAGCGAATGCGCCTCATTTACCTCGTCAGCGACGCAGGACTCGCCCAGGACGCAAGCCTTGTCGGCATCGACCTCCGCGCCAACCCCGCCGCGGCCGATGGAGAGTCGCGCCTTGCGCATGAGAAGCCCGGCCCGCGTCACCGCCGGCGACTCCCGGATTTCGCTCACGCACTGCCTGATCAACTCATCCGTATCGAACTCCACGGGCAGCCCAACCTCGCGCTCCGCCTTCCCGCCAACACCCATCGCCCTGCCCGGCCCGCCCCACCTACTGCGGTCGGACGCATTACTGACATTGAGTCGGCCCGCGTCGCCGATCTTGACGCCCGTATCCTCTTCAATCTCCGCCTGCAACTGCCGAACGAATTCTTCATACGACTGATTGGCGACCACAGTCAACGTGTTGACATCGAAGCCGTGCACGCGCTCACCATGCTGATTCACGGCAAGGCGCAGGCCGCGCCCGATCTCCTGCCGCTTCTTCATCGCAGAGACTGTGTCGTTCAGTGTGCAGATCTGAAAGACGTTCGGATTGTCCCAGCCCTCTCTGAGAGCCGAGTGGGAGAAGATGAACCTCAGCCCGGACTCGAAGCTCGCCAGCTTCTCCTTGTCCCTCATAATCAGCTGGTAAGCGCTCTCATCTGCCTGCGTCGCACCCTCGCCCCGCGACTCCCTGAACATCCTCCGGCCCGCGGCGTCCCTCTTCCTGTCGATGGCGAAATACCCATTATGCACGCTCTCGGCCGCTGCCGCCGGGTCAGCCCCTTCCAGCAGCGCGCGGTATTTCGGGTCCCGCATCGCCTGTATGTACTCCTCTTCGAACATCTGCGCGTACTTGCCCTTATGCGGATTGCCGTCCGCGTCGTACCAACGGTAGTTGGCAACCCGATCCACGAAGAGCAGGCTGAGAACCTTGATCCCCAGTGGGCCAAGCGCCAGTTCCTTGTCCAAGTGCTCCCGGATGGTCATCCGGATCTGGACTCGCTTGCGCTCATCAGCGTCCATATCGCCGACAGATTGATTCAGCCGTACAGACTCAGGCACGCCTGCGAACATGACGTGCTCATTGCCCGCCTCGCAGCAGATGTCCTCGACAACATAGCCTCTGTACACATCCCGACCGCCTGAGACGGCCTGGAGGTCGTCGCCGCGGCGGACGGATCTGGCCGCACGCCTTACCCCGCCTCCTGCCCCGCCCCTTCTGCGCAGCACGTCCATCTCTATCCTCGCAGTGATCGAACCTCTCGTGTTGTCCACGCCGAGCAATCTCACATACGGCCTGTCATGCCCTCCTCCTGCCTCCACACTCGCCACTTCGACCTGCTTGACCAGTTTGCGCCGGTATGCGTCCACCGGATCCAGCCTGTACATCATGTTGTGCCTGTGCACATGTGTGGCAGAGTAGCGCAGGGTGCACAGCGGATTGAGCGACGCTATGGCCTCGCCGCTCTTGACCGTCGTGTCCACGCTCTGAGGTTCGTCGATGATGACGATCGGGCTCGCGCCTTGGATGAACTCGATAGGGCGAAGGCCCATCGAGAGGTCGTGCGGGCGATGGATGATGTTGGCCTTATGCTCCTTTTCCGGCTCTATGAAGCTCTTGCGGAACGCGTCGATGTTGATCACCATGATCTGTATGTAGTCACTCGCGGCGAAGCTCCGCACTTGACTGAGGTTCGCGGGATCGTAGATGAAGTAGTCGTGCCGAACATTGCCGTACAGCCCGCGCATGTGGTCGTCGACCATCCGGAGCGATTTCGCGACGCCCTCCTTTATCGCGATGGACGGCACGACGATTATGAACTTGAGAAAACCGTATTCCCGGTTGAGCTCGAAGATAGTCCTGAGGTAGACATATGTCTTGCCCGTGCCCGTCTCCATCTCCACAGTGAAGTTCATTCCCGCGACCGTATCGGAGAGAGCCAACCCATTGCGAAGCTGGACGGCCCGCACATTCCTCAGTATTTCCTCCGCGCACAGGCTGAGACGGTTCCCGATGATCAGATCGCCTGTGAAGTCGGCCCGGTGGCATTCCTGACCTGCAAAAATCTGCACAACCGAGTGGATCGCTTCGCGCTGGTAGTCAAGATCCGGGTCGAACTTGATCCTCAACTACTTCACCTCGCAGGCCGTACGCTGCTGCCCATTACGTCGAGCCGATCGGTCGGCGCCGTCGTCCAGCCTGAACACGCGGTACCCCAAGTCAAGCGCTGCATCGGGCGCGCGCCCATCGCGCAAGCGGGCACTGACGCGTCGGACACGCTCTCGGCAGATGTCGAAGATTGTGCGGCAGCCATTCTGCGCCGCCACTGAATCGCCAGGACATGGCTCAGGCAGCTGGACCAGGATGAAACGGCGGTCGCCTCCGTCTTCCGCATTCTGCTCGAGCACCGCCTGTGCCGTCGTTCCCGAGCCTGCGAAGAAGTCCAGGTAAAGGCCGTCCTCGCCGCCTACCCACTGTATCAGCCGCCGTACCAGCTCCGGGGGCTTGGCAAATTCGAAGAAGTCATTG
>CAYZHL010000130.1:0-5217 GCA_964478095.1 uncultured Clostridia bacterium
CGTGGTAGTTAAGGCTTGGGCTTACATTCGGTCCATGGGACCCGACGGCCTCAGGACCGCGAGCGAACACGCTGTGCTGGCGGCCAACTACGTCATGCGCAAGCTTCAGCCCTATTACGATCTCCCGTATGATCGCGCCTGCAAGCATGAGTGCGTTCTGGCGGGCACGAGGCAGAAGCGCGAGCACGACGTGCGTACGCTGGACATCGCCAAGCGCCTGCTGGACTTCGGATTCCACGCGCCGACGATCTACTTCCCGCTCATCGTAGATGAGGCGATGATGATCGAGCCGACCGAGACGGAAAGTCGCGAGACGCTGGATCACTTCATCGATGCGATGATCAAGATAGCAAAGGAAGCCGGAGACCATCCTGAGGTGCTGCATGATGCGCCGCATCACACGCCTGTAGGACGGCTGGACGAAACAGCCGCAGCGCGAAAACCCATCCTACGGTACATGAAAGAATCGTAGGGAGCATTGAGCCCCAGGATCCGCCGGGTAGCGTCGGCGCTGTCGAGTCGGGCGCTGTCGAGTCGGGCGCTGTCGAGTCGGGCGCCGTTGGGCACCGCGAAATCGGGCGGGTCGGAAGGCGATGCTCTGATATGCCGCAACAGATTAGCCGTTGGAGAACCGTTGACCCCTCGCTCGCTGCCTGGGAGTCAACGGTTCTCGCAAGTATCAGTTAGCGGGAGCGGATGCTGCATGGGACAGGACACGCTAGACAAGGTGAGAGTGTCGGCCGGAACCGCAAGCGTTCTGGGGCTTTCACGTATTGCGTCATTCGATGAACCAACGTCCGCATACGTGATGATCGGCGAGCGATGTGCCCATGACTGTGCCTTCTGCGCTCAGGCCCGAAGCAGCGCTGCGCCGGGCGGTCAGCTCTCTCGGGTGACCTGGCCGGAATTCTCGGCGGACGATCTGGCCCGGGCTCTTGGCGCTGCGGCAGGCGCGGGCCGAGTGCAGAGAGCCTGTGCGCAGGTCGTGGGCGCGCCTGGGGCGTTCGAAAAATCGATTGTCGCCGTGAGGCTGCTGAGGAGCGCAGTCGGGTCGTGCGTGCCTGTGAGCGTGTCGTTCTCGGCCACGGCCCGGATCGAGCATGTAGAAGCCTTGATGGACGCGGGCGCCGAAAGGGTGGCGCTCCCCATCGACGCCTGCAACGAGCAGCTGTACCGGGATATCAAGGGCGGGCATGACATCTCGCGGGCGCTAGGCTTGATCGGCGAATGCGCCCGCCGCTTCCCCGGACGCGTGAGCACTCACCTCATAGTCGGCCTGGGCGAAACCGAAGAAGAGGTCGTCTCGCTCGCAGCATCCATGTACCAGCAGGGCGTCACCGTAGGTTTATTCGCCTTCACCCCGCTTCCAGGCACCCGTCTGGCCAAAAGGCAACCGCCCGGCCTGAACCCATATCGCCGGATCCAGCTCTGCTGCTACCTGCTGAAGCGCGCATTTCTGGGGCAGGCCGCCGGGGGACCCCCGAGTTTCCAGTTCTCATCAGGTCGGCTGAGGGGCATCTCGCTGCCCCGCCCTGTAGACGAGATGGCTGCCCTCTGGGGTGATGCCTTCCGGACGTCAGGATGCCCCGGCTGCAATCGGCCTTACTACAACGAGCGCCCAGGCCAGATCCCGTACAACTACCCGCGTCCGCTCACCCCGGCGGAGATCGCCGATGCAGTCGCAATGGCGTTGGACGGCGTGGAGCTGGCGGCGACGGGGCCGGGGAGCTTCGGGCTCGCCCATAGTGAACCGGCGGGTAGTGATGAGGGAGGATCGGCCCGATGACAGAGAATTCTGCCGCATGGAGGATCATCAACTCCCCCGCAGCTGACGGGGCTACCAACATGGCTATCGACGAATCAATACTCGAGGCCGTGCGTCAAGGGCAATCGCCCCCCACGCTTCGGCTCTACACATGGAAACCCGCCTGCCTTTCAATAGGCCGATTCCAACGCGCCGCGAGGTCGGTGGATTGGGACGCCCTAGCAAGCCTGGGCTACGACTTCGTCAGGCGCCCCACCGGAGGTCGGGCGGTTCTGCACGATGACGAACTGACCTATGCCGTAATTGCGAACGCGACTGAATTAGCCGGAGCGGGAAGCGGCGGCACGGGCGTGCTCGACACCTACCTTGCCCTCAGCCGCGGGCTTGCGGCTGGTTTGGCTCGAATGGGCATCCCGGTGGAGCTTGCGCCGCGCGACGCCGGCCGAGCCCATCGCGGTTGCGGTCGCGGGAGTGAGGGCCTGAGTGGGACCAGTTCGGGAGGTCGGGTGGGCGGATCGGCAGCGTGCTTCGATTCACCGTCGGCCTACGAACTGCTGGCCGCAGGGCGTAAGATTGTGGGATCCGCCCAGGTGAGGCGCGGCTCGACCTTCCTGCAGCACGGGTCGATTCTTGTATCCATGAACTTCGCGGCGGTGGAAGCGGCTATGGGCATGCCCGAAGGCTCGGGTGCGGATCTATCGAGGTGCGTGGCCACGGTTGGCGAGTTCATCTCGGGGTTTCCAGTGGAGATATCCTCCCAACAGGTGATCGCGCGACTGTCGGAGGCCATCGCCCGAGGGCTCATGTCCGAGGTGATGGAGGTCGCTCAGCCAGGCGAACTAACCCGTGTTGAGATGGACTTGGCGTCGCAGTTACGCTCCAAGTACCAGGGCGAAGACTGGAACCTAGGTAAGCAACGCGACAGTGAGCATCTCGCTCGGGGATCTGCCTTGCCCTAGGCCTTCCTTATCCGTCGTCAAGGCGGTCGTTATGGGTGACCAATGCTGGAATGGACACTTCGGACTCGACAGTGGGCAGTGTATATGCGCCGTACGCTGCGCGCTTGCCACGAAAGGCCAATCTGCCTGGCCTTCTGTGATGCGTTCATATTATCGACGGGTTTTCCCTGATGTGTCGCGAATCCGGACGATTACTGATGCATATCGCGGCGCATATCCGTATGGAAGCGGGTGATGGAATTATATGGGGGCTGCGGCAGCAGGCAATGGGGCGGTTTGGCCGGTGTATGGCAGTTTATGCTAGTATATGCCGTCTTCCGTCAGGCTATAAGGGTAGATATAGTAGTCATTTTCTGCCTCCGGCGTTCTATACATCTATACGCTCCATTATGCATCACCCATTGTCCGTTTTGTCGACACATCACCGAAAATGCGTTCATAAAATCGACACCTAGATTTTGCCATTGTCCTGGAGTTGGCCGCTACGGCTTTCCTGCTAGTAGGCTTCGCTTGGTTCGGCGACTGAGACGTACTGAGGCAGGGCAGCCCCGCGGCATTTCACTCCACGCCCTGCGCCATCAGCCGACGATGAACGCCTCTATCTCGCCGAACAGCGTGTCGCGGTCGGGCCCGAGCATGCCAAAATGGTCGGAGTTTTCGAGCACTACTAGCCTGCGCAACGCCCCGCTGGCTGCATCCCGGCCCGCGTCCGTTCCGGCGCCCCTACCCGCATGATCGATAATCCATTGCCCGTCTTCAGGCGGAGCGGTGCGATCGTTCGCCCCGTAAGCTGCCAGCAGGGGCGCCTCTACATGCGGCGTCTCAGCCCTGACCACCTGCATCAGCCTCATCAGGCTCTGAATGCACACCACCGGTTTCTGCGAGTATGACACAGTCCTGCGTTCTTCCACGCCGATTTCGGATGGACCGGCAAGCGTCGCAGGCTCGAGCGGAGATGCAGGTATCGGTGCGGTCGCAGGCCCAGGCCCATGCGCATGCGGAGACTGAGGCGCCGGCGGTGTCGGGGGCTCGTACTTGCGGACCAGCGCAATTAGGGGCAGGAATGGGGCGCGCGGGTCCCTGATCCGAAGAGGCGCAGAGACCACAACCAGGCCGTCCACATGGCGCCGCGAGGCGAGCATAAGGGCTATGAGACCGCCCATAGAGAATCCCAGCACGAATGTGCGCCTGTGACGCGCTGCCAGGCCCAGATAGGCAGCCTCGGCGCCTGCCACCCAGTCCGGAAAGGACGTGCGGCTCATGTCCTCCACTGACGTGCCGTGCCCTGGGAGCAGCGGCACGTCTACGTACACGCCCCGAGATGCCAGTCTCTCCGCGAACGGACGCATCTCGTACGGCGAACCGGTGAACCCGTGTATCACAACGCAGGCAACCTGTGCGTCAATCGGGCCCATGGAATACGGCTCAGCGCCGGGCATTATCCGCGCACTGCACACGACAGGCTCAGGTCGCCGATATTGATCCATGGTGTCACCGACCTTCCGCCCGCGCTGCCGCCACAGCTCTGTCGACGTAGCGGGCAGCCGATAGCCCGGCCACCAGTCCTTCGCCTACAGCCTTGGCCACCTGCCACGGCCGCCCGGTGCAGTCGCCTGCGGCAAACACCCCGGGTACGCTTGTCGCCATGTCTCGATCGACTACGATGGCGCCCTCGGTTACAGCCAGGCCGTCCAGGAGTCGCTCCACCGGAATCGACTCGCGTATCACGAATACTCCTTCGGCAGGTATTGCCTCGCCCTCCAGCTCAACGTGGGTAACGAACGTTTCGCCTCGTATGCCCGCGACCTTCGCGACAACTTCACGGACCGACTCTGCCAGAGGCACGCCTTTCTCGGCCTTGCCCCGCTGCAAGTCGACGTATGTTACTTCCGAGCATATCTCGGCCAGGAAGTTGGCTTCCTCGCGCGCCTCGGCCGTGTATCCCAGCACTACCACGCGCTTTCCCCGGTAGAGAGGACCGTCGCAGGTAGCGCAGTAGCTGACTCCCGCGCCGAGCAGCGCCGATTCGCCCGGGATCGACGCCGACTGCACTGCCCCAGTGGCGATTATCACAGAACGCGCCGATATATCGCCGGCAGAGGTGAGCGCCGAAAAGTGCCCGCCCATGTCGTATACGCCAGTCACGTCGGCTTCGATTAGCCGTGCTTCCGCGCGGCGCGCATGCTCCAGAAAGCGCGAGTATAGCTCGGTTCCCGACATCTCCTCAAGGCCCAGGTAGTTGTGGACGGCCGGCGCTTTCGCAAGGCTCGGGCTCGCAAACCTGCGCGAAATGAGGGCCGTCGACTTGTTGCGAACGCGCGTGTTCACAGCGGCCGACGTGCCGGCGGGGCCGGCTCCGATGATCATTACATCGTAGATCTCGTAATCCACCGTCAATCAACTCCCCAGCCGCTACCTCTGGGCTGCAAAGGCCGCTTCTACGCAGTTCTGCATCAGCATTGCGATGGTCATGGGGCCAACACCGCCGGGCAC
>CAYZHL010000130.1:5227-6124 GCA_964478095.1 uncultured Clostridia bacterium
CGACCGCGCTCGCTCCGTCGAAGTCAACGTCGCCCACGAGTTTCTTCTCAGCTATCCTGTTGACGCCCACGTCTATCACGACCGCTCCGGGCTTAACCCAGTCTCCCTTTATCATCTCCGGCCTGCCCACCGCCGCCACTAGCACGTCTGCTGATCGACACACAGAGGGTAGATCAGAGGTACGCGAGTGGCACACGGTGACTGTAGCGTGCTCTGCCAAGAGCATCAGCGCCACCGGCTTGCCCACTATGTTGCTCCTGCCTACCACCACTGCGTGCTTGCCCTTGAGCTCCACTCCGGTTCGGCGTATCAGTTCCATGATCCCTGCAGGCGTGCACGGCCTGAGCGCCGGCTTGCCCACAACCAGGTTCCCCACATTGATCGGGTGGAACCCGTCAACGTCTTTGGTCGGGGAGATCGTTTCGATGACTTTGTCTTCAGAGATGTGATCAGGAAGCGGGAGCTGAACCAGGATCCCGTCGATGTTGGGGTCAGAATTGAGGCTGCGGACCAGGTCGAGCAGCTCGTCCTCGGCGGTGTCCGCCAAGAGAGCGTGCTCTTCGGAGTAGATCCCGCACTCCGCACACGCCTTCTTCTTGCTGTTGACGTAGACTCGCGATGCTGGGTTGTCGCCCACAATGACGACTGCGAGCCCGGGCGCGCGCCCGTGCTCTTCCTCAAACCGAGCAGCCCGTTCTGCTGCGTCCCGCCTGATTGATGCAGCTACAGCCTTGCCGTCGATTGTCGTAGCCGGCATAGAATCACTCCTATCAATAGTAATGCAGCCATCGGCCCCGCGCCGGCCGTACAGCACTGCCACTGCCGGCGCACATTGGCCGGGCAGTTGCATTATACCATGGCACGAGAAGGCGTTGGGACGACACTGCCGTCATCCAC
>CAYZHL010000130.1:6202-7386 GCA_964478095.1 uncultured Clostridia bacterium
GCCGTCTGGCGTCCTGACCCTCAGGAGATGGGGCGGGTCGAACACAAGCCCTTCCGCGCACTGACCCTCCGACTCCAGCACTGCAAGGACGGTTCCAGCCGGGATATTGAACCGACTGGCCGCTCCCGGATACTCCATTCCGGTCGCACCTCTCTGGCCGACCGTCGCCTCAAAGAGGATAAACGCATTCCACCTATCGCTCCAGTAGTAAGTCTGCACAACCTCGCGGGACTTGATTGTCGTGAACACATCGGTGTTCTCGTTGTAGGACTCATGCTTCTGCGACGACCGCAGCACTATCGACGGTCGCGACCCCGCCTGCGACCCTGCCTGCGAGCCGGCCTGCGACCCCGCTTGCGACCCTGCGACAAAATCGAGCCTGGACAGGCTGGTCAGGCGGATCCAGTCTCCGGCGCCGGCGCCGCCATGCCCGGCGGCCGACTCGATCTCCTTAGGCACGTCCCAGGAGAGGTTCCATACCGCCTCCGAGCACGTAGTGGCAGACCATACTTCTGCCAGATGACGGCCATCCCAGGCATACGCCGTAGTGACTCGGGACTTGCTCATCGCGCCCACGCTCTGATCGTACTCGGCGGCGGCGACTAGCAGCGTCCCCCACATAGGCCTCCCAAGCTGCACAGCAGATGAACCGTCCCCTGGTTGTTGCAGCAGCGTTGCGCATGACAGCTCCACAACCGGGCCGGCCTCGACACGGTCGAGCAAGCAGTATCCCGTCCGTCCGCCGGCTCCTGTGAGCGATCCGTCGCGCGCGTAAAGCTCAATCACCCCGTCCTGTGACGATGTCCATCTCGAGCTCACAACCTCAGATCCGGGATCTGCCGTCAAGTCGATGTCCAGGCTGAGCATGGGGCCGGCCTTTCCGTCAGCTGCAGTCGGCGCCGTTGCGCCCGCCGCCCCCGCCAATGCGCGCCCCGGCGCAGGTAGGGCATCAAACAGCGACATACCCATGGGATACCCGTGCTCCATCCTCCACCAGACGGCATTTGCCCCGAGCACCATCGCACACAGGCTGAACAACAGACCGGCGCTCGCCGCCCGAGGCAGACTGCACCGGCGGGCCCGGACTCTCCTGACTCGGGCATGCTTCTGCCCGCGTCTGCCAAGATGGTCCTGCATATAGGCAACCCCCCTCACGAGTCTGGTTAAATCCTACTCGTGCAGGG
>CAYZHL010000131.1:0-7378 GCA_964478095.1 uncultured Clostridia bacterium
TGTACCGGCATCTCATCTCAGAGGGTTCCCAGTTCGTCACTGTCACGGGCAAAGGATACCGCCCCACTGTCGTGGAGCTGGGCCGGGCCAGGTATCCACTGTTCATCCTGTGTATTGTGCTGTTTTGCTTCCTAGTGGTTATACCTTTGGCCACTCTCATTTACATGTCGTTCCTGCCCTACTCCATGGTGCCCAGCGCGCGCGCCTTTGGCATGATGAACCTGCGCAACTGGCATACCGTCCTTCGAAACTCAGTCATAGTCCGGGCACTCAAGAACTCCGTTTTCCTGTCTATTGCCGGGGCTACTTTGGGCATCGTGCTGTCGCTGTTCGTGGCCTACGTTGTGGTCAAGGTGAAAAGCAAGCGAAGCGCGCTCCTTGAGTCTCTCTCGTTCCTGTCCTTTTCCTTCCCGGGCATGATCATCGGCGTAGGATTCATGTGGTTCTTAGTGAAGACTCCCCTTTACGCGACTATATGGGGACTGCTCGTGGCCTATGTGGGCACCTACCTGCCCTACGGCGTCCGCCCCCTCCGAAGCGCTTTCATGCAGATAGACGAAGAGCTTGAGGAGTCGGCGCGGGTGTTCGGCGCGACTTTCCTGCGGGCGCTGAAGGACATCATAGTGCCCCTTCTCGCTCCCGGCGTTGTGTCGGCATGGATCCTGATGGCCTGCATGTTCATCCGTGAGTTGAGCGTGTCTGTGGTGTTGTCGCGCCCGGGCACCGAGGTATTGACAGTCGAGATCATGAAGCTGGCCAATGACGGCCTTTGGGGCCAGGTGGCCGCATTGGGGATTATCATGATAGGCCTTTCCACCGCGCTCGTGCTTGCGGCAAACTTGCTGCGCATCCCGCTATCCCATTCGGAACAGTAGGTAGTAAGCCTCAAGCGCAACAACAAGCGAGCAACAACAAGCAAGCAACAAGCGAGAATGCATAGCAGGCCGGCTTCCGAGTAACCCGGAGGTCGGCCTGCCTGTGCGTGCCTGCTCCCAGTATGCCTGGAAGGCACGCCTAGAAGATGGTCCTGAACACCTCGGACCAACGCTGAATCTCGTCGTCGGAGAGCTCCCGCAATGGTATCACGTTAGCTTTCCTGATGTCCTTAATTGGCGGATAGACATCCTTGTAAAGCACCCACTCGCCCACTTGTTCCGCGAGGATGCGGGAGGAGGCCTCTGAGAGCCAGAAGTCAACGAAAAGCCTGGCGGCGTTGGGCCTCGGAGCGTTCTTCGCAATAGCGATTCCTCGTGCCGACCCCATGAGAGGTTCGTTTTTCAGCTGTGCCCAGCCGAGGGGAGCCGGAGCCTTAGTCACGATGTACTTGGGCATAGAGATCCCGATAAGCTTCTCGCCGGTTTCGATAGGCCCAGGGGTGGGCCCGAAGGAAGCCACGAACATGGGGTTGTTCTTGGCCAGACCCCGCAGGAACTCCTTCCATTCGGCCTCACTGGAGAATACGTGCTCCTTGAGGCCCACAAGCCACGTGATGGTGGTTGCGTGAGTTATGGGGTCGGGCATTACGATCTTGTTCCGCCACTTGGGGTTCGCAAGATCCCGGTACGAGGTGGGCACATCCTGCGGTTTCACCAACTCAGTATTGTAGATGAGAGCCACTGCCTCGATCCCGAACTGCTGAATCATCCCGTCGGGATCCTTTGACCAATCGGGGTACTTCTCAGCCATCGGCGACACGTACTTAGCCAGAACGCCGGCCTGTTTCAGGATCTGCAGTATGGGTATGGGCGCCTGGAGCACGTCGGCGGCCAACCGCCCGGCCTGGAACTCGGTCTGGACTGTAGGGACATACACTGCCGTGGAAACCCGGTTATACTCTACCGGTATGCCGTACTGAGACTGGAATTCCTTCATGACCGGCTCTATGCCGGTGATGTTCGCATAGTATACGGCTTTCCCTTCCTTTTTGGCATCCTTGAGCAGCGGATGTTCCGCGCCTGCTGCCACTCCTAACATCATGGTTAGGATGATGCAGCATGCTGCCGACACGCGGATCAGATTCCTCAGCCTTATTCGCATCTTCGTTTCCGCACCACCTTCTGTTAGTGTCCGAGAGGACCTCGGAACATGACTTCGGCAACCGGCTAGGGTTTCCTGCCTGTCTTGTTGCGTATGTCCAAGGCTTGTGCGGTTCATCTGGGGCGGCAACATGCCTTAGGAGGTCATTTTCGGCGGTTGAGGTCTAGTTGGGTGTTCTATGTCTTCCAGTCTTTCGCGTACTGCGCCAATGTCGGACTTCTCTTTGGCAATAGCCGAGGCTTTCAGATAGAGCTCTCTTGCCTTATCGCAATCGTCTTCGCTGCAATGGAAGTAGATATCCCCCCACCCGATGTATCCCCATGGGTTAGTCGGATAGTCCTGTACCAGCCTCTCAAACTCCGAATCGCACCGCTCATAATCGCCCAGGCTCGCGTATGACTCTGCAATCGCGCGCCTCATGTTGTGAAGGATCGAATCATCCGCGCCGGGGAAGAGGCGCAGGAACTCGCGGCAATAGTCAGGAACCTATGGAAGAACGGCAATATGGGTCCGGGCTTGTCAAGACAGCACTTCTTGTATTTCTCTCCGCTGCCGCAAGGGCAGGGATCGTTTCTTCCGATCTTCTTCAACGTCCATCTCTCCTCTACCCCAGACCCAGGACATGCCCGTGCCGGAAGGCCACCTTCATGGCTACGACATGAAATACCCATATTCGCTCATGCAACGCTCTAGTCTGCGGTTCATCTCTTCCAGACTCTGTTCTCTTTCAGCCTGCCCTTCTGCCCATATTCTCATGCTCTCGTGCTCAGGATCTGAATCGTCTGCCATGATTCGTACATACTCCGCATAGCCCCCGGCTCCACCTACATCCTCCGGCGGCCTTTCCCCTGTTCCGTCCAGATAAGTTGCCTCAAACGCGTCAGAACGCACTGTCTTTTCAAGCACTATCGAGTGTCGCCATGAGTCTCCAAAATCGTATTCGTATATGACCTCGTGATGGTCCGGGAGAATATCTTTGAGCGCGGTGAACCGTTCCTGCAGGATATCGTAAGAACCAGGCTCGAAGCACTCTAGTGTCTCAGGATCGTCGTCCATGATGATCATCTTTGTTTTCAAACCCGGCGTTCTGGCCTCAAACAGATGAAGGTGATAGTCTTGCCAGTCAAAGACCGTCTGAATAGCACGGTGCAGATGCCTGAACGAAAAGCCCGATGGCGCCAGGACTCTTCTCCATATGTCGAACCCTTCTATCTCAATCCGTATCTTCAGCTGATACAGCTCTACGTCCAGAACCGGCCGGCAGACTCCATCGGCCCCACTATCACAGTAGTTGCCCAGGCACTCAATCATCCTGGATATCGGACGAAAGCAACCCTCCTCCGGCGAGACCTGGAAGTGTCTCCCCGCCGCGATACTACTGTATCTCTGAATGAGTCTGTTCTCATCCAGGTAGTCATGCATGAGACTTACTGCATACACGGCCTGATTCATCTTCGCGACCATGCTTCGGTTTGCTGTTTTCGAAAACTCGATCTCTCCAGCATCGGCCATGTACCTCTCAATAACCGTCTCACAGACGCCTTCCATACGCAATGCCGCGATGATGGCCTCCCGCATGAGGTCCCTCATCCTGGCAAAGTCCTTTGGTTTGGGTCTGTATATGACCACCGGATATCTTGTTGCGTTGTTCATCAGAATGACTGCTTTTCTCCTATCCATGTTGACCGCATGGGCATGCCAGGCCAGCAAGGAGCGGGGCAACTGATCATAGCCCTCCGGTGACCTCAGCTCGCGTGAGCCGATCTTCATCTTGTCCAGCAGGGCTTTTGTGCATTGGATAAGCATGTACATCACTCCCCGATCGAAATGACAGGCTCTATTCACTCACAGCAGCATATGCTGTGTTCTTGCCCCTGCCGCGTTTCGAGACCAGCTGTTTCTCTGCAAGTGCGTTGAGAATACGGATGGTTGTGCTCTGCGAAAGCCCGATGGCCGCCTCTATCTCTCGTCTCGAAGCGGCATCGCGCCCAGTCAAGTAGTCCATGGCTTTGCGCTCAGCATCCGAAAGGCCATCAGACTCAACAGAAACCTCCCGGCGGAGATTGACGTTTGGCAACGTCATCTTGAAGGCATTGTCAGAGACCTCGATGACCGGCTGTGCCTGTCGCCCGCGATAGCATTCCATGATTTTCGGAATTCCTGTACCGAACGCCTCTATGAGATGTAGGCGATAGAACACATTGGCAAGTCGGCTGTTGCGTGGGACCGAAACGCCCAGCATCAAATCGCCGCGCGCTATGCCCTTCGGAAGCCCGCCGAGCGAGACGAACTCGATACGATCATCAAAGATGCTAATGAGGGTGCTGCCGCTGTATGAGTAGTCGCGGTGAACAATGGCGTTCAGCAGTGCCTCTCGTACGGCCTCCGGTGGATAGTCACGAATATCAACGCGCTTCAATCCCGAGAACTCGGCTCTTGTTCGGTTGTGCTTATCGATGTACTCGTAGACATCATTGACCTGCTTTAGCAGCGAACCCGAGAACTCCGCTCTGTCCTTGAAGACTGTCTTGCCGATGCCCTCAAAAACCGCAACCTTTACCGTATGCACGCATTGATCGGAAAGCAAGAGGCCAAGGTTTGAAAAAGCGCCGTCCTCTCCGATGATGCCCAAGGTTCGCTTTTGCTCCGCGCCGAATTTGGTGTTCTCTTCCCTGAAAGCTTCCTCCGCGCTGACAAAGGTCAGCTCCTGCTTGAGCGACCGAGTAGTCTCGTAATCGTCGCCGCCCGTTTCCTTGATCATCTTCAAAATCGCGCTCTCGGTCGCCGGAACGCTAGACGCGCCCTGCCTCACATAAACGCCCTCTGGCCTGATGCCTTTTCCAGCAAGGTAGTAGGGGCGAGCTGTACCCCGCTGGACCTTGACCGCAATCACCGTCGTGCCTTCGAGTTCTCTTTCGTCACAGAGCACAAACATCGTGACATCCGGCTTGATTGAGTCTCTGATTGCGTTGGTCACGTTCAGCATCATGCCAGAAGCATCATCAACGCCGACAACCACACCATCGTCATCGACACCGATCAGTATCTCTCCGCCCTCCGTGTTGGCAAAGGCGATTATAGTCTTCTTGATATCTTCCGAGTATTCCCGCTTGAGTTCCATCGTCAAGCCTTCGCTCTTCAAGCAGATTCACCTCACGCGTATGCTGACCACATTATGCTCTTTCTAACCACCAGTGTAAAGCATCATGATTCTAATCGATTAGAATCGAACAGAATGGACGGGAACGTCTCTGGGTCATACCAGGGACGGACGATGATTGCTTTGTCTTGGGCGGTCTCAACTGCTATCATGGGTCTGTGACCCAAACAAACTCACTGGAGGCGAATGCATGCAGAAGGATAACCTGCCGCTGATCACGATCGAACTACACAACGGCGCCACAATACGGGCAGAGCTATACCCGGAAGTCGCCCCGAACACAGTCAACAGCTTCATCAGCCTGATCAGCAAGGGTTTCTATGATGGGCTCACCTTCCATCGCGTTATCCCGGGCTTCATGATCCAGGGTGGATGCCCGAAGGGAATCGGCATCGGAGGGCCGGGCTACACTATCACAGGCGAGTTCAGCGGCAACGGGTTCAAGAATGACCTCAAGCACACGCCCGGCGTGCTTTCCATGGCACGCTCCCAGCATCCCGACTCAGCGGGCTCGCAGTTCTTCATCATGGTGGGCACATCGCCGCACCTTGACGGCGGTTATGCCGCCTTCGGGAAGGTCGTGTCGGGCTACGAGGAAGTGGAGCGCATAGCAGCAGTCGCGCGCGATCGTAACGACAAACCGCTCACTCCCCAGAGGATGAAGAAGGTCACAGTGGAGCTGTTTGGTGTGGAGTATCCGGAGCCGGCGAAAACAGCCGATTAAGGCATCGAGCTGTAGGAGGACCGCCTGGCTCAATCGGTCTGTGACGAGTCAGGCGGTTCTAGCCATTGTAGAACAGCTAGGCACAGTATCCCGGAAGAAGGCGATCTGGCCAAACCCGTGTGTCATGGTAAGCGTGTCCAGGTATGCAGGTGAAGGTAGGTGCGGACGGCCTAGATCACAACTGCACTCAGGCAGCCGATGACGCCACAGACGGTACGCTTCGAATCACATCAAGACCGGCGTGCGCGCTTTCCCATCGCTTCAACCGCCAGGTTGGCAAGGAACTGGGGTCCGGATCCTTCGGTCAGCTCACGCGCAACACCCGCCTTGCTGGAGTCATCCAGGCACAATGCAAGCGCGCAACGGTTCCTAGTCCCCACTGAGACCACTACATAGAGATAGTTGACGTGGTCTCTGTCGCTTCGACCAACCTTGAACCTGACCACGTATGCATCGCCCTCCGGGCTCAGCGCGAGCATACTGCGGTATCCTCCGTCCCACCAACATCCCCTGATGCGCCCCAGAGGTCTAGTGCCTATGCCCATATCCTCAACGAACGTGTGTCGACGCCATTCAAACGGTTCAGTGAACGCTGCCGCACTAGACGTGATGAGTTCATGCAAGCGCCCCGCAAGCTCCGTCTCGTCCGGATCGCTTAACGTGCCCGGCGACAGCGAATAAGCGCTTTCGCTGTCACTACCATGGGGTCGGTCTGCCGAGGGCTCTGAACCGCACTGGAGTTGCTCCATATTCAGCTGGCCGAAGTGCGGCAGTTCATCTACAGGTGTTCTGCTCTGACCATGGTGATCTACCATCCAGGCCAGAACCTCCCGCCCGTTGGTCAGCGCCATGTAGCGTGCTCCCGTAGCTATGCAGTAGCCCAAAGCTTGCTCTTCATGGGCGGCAGTCAGAGGAACACCCTGCTTCTTGCATTCCACAACCATCACCGCACACTGCGCCTCAGCCGGCTTCACGAGGATGTCCGCTCTCTGCCCGCTCCCGTCCTGCAGGGGAATCTCGGTGTGTATCCATGAAGACGGGTATCCATACTCTTGTGTGAGCGTCTCGACGGCATTGTGCCTGACCTTCTCCTCGCCCGTCAGGCGCACAAGCCTCTGACGGCTACGGTCAAGCCAGTATCTCCTCCTGCCGCAGCGATACGTGGAGCACCTGTCCCACTTCTTCATGACCATTCGCCAGCTACCCCTCCTCGACTGCCGGGCCCCTTTCGCGGCCCATTAAGCAGTGGCACAGCACGAGTCGGCGCGCGTTCTGTCCCTCACGCCGCGGTCACCGCCTGTACACCGCCAACCGCGTCCTTTCGGGGTACATGTCGCACTTGACGGTGAAATACAGGGCTTGAGCAGATGACGACTTCACACTCCTGCCCCTGCATCTTGTCGACAGTGTCGACGAAGTGCGGCGCGCCTGTCAGGACATCCTCCAGCACGCACGTT
>CAYZHL010000132.1:0-5232 GCA_964478095.1 uncultured Clostridia bacterium
AGGCCGCCATCGAAGAGGGCATTCAGGTGCATTATCTAACAGCCCCAACCAGACTGATCGGCGCCGACGGCAAAATCGCACAGATGGAGTGCGTTCGCATGAGGCTGGGCGATTTCGACAAGTCGGGCCGCAGGCGCCCGGTGCCGGTGGACGCGTCGCGCACCATAGTTGATGTAGACACAGTCATCCCGGCCATCGGCCAGTCTGTCGACACCTCCTTCGCAGGCAAGCCTGCTGACGGGGAAGAGGCGCTGCTCATGACGAAGTCGGGGTTGGTAATCACGGATCCCGACACGATGCAGACTAACGTGCCGGGCGTCTTCGCCGGGGGCGACTGCGTTACTGGCCCGGCGACCGTGATCGGAGCGATAGGAGCAGGACGTCAGGTTGCACTGGAGATAGACAAGTTCGTGGGAGGCTCTGCTTGGCAGCACGCTGACGTCGACGTGCAGAGAGTGCTGGTTGGCACACCCATCGAGGAGCAGTGCAAGAGGTGCGTAATGCCCGAGATGCCAGTTGGCGAACGCGCTAGGAATTTCAAAGAGGTCGAACTCGGTCTGACTGAGGACATGGCGGTGGCGGAGGCTGCCCGCTGCTTCCAGTGCGACGTCCGCGAGCAGTAAGACCACGAGAATGGAGTGTGATACGAATGGGTGACGTCACTCTCACCATAGACGGTCGGCAAGTAACCGTCCAGGCAGGCACGAGCGTTCTCGAGGCTGCAACGCAGGCGGGCGTGAAGATACCTACCCTCTGCTACCTCGAGGGGCTAAACGAGATAGGATCGTGCCGGCTCTGCGTTGTGGAGATCGAAGGCGCCAGGACGCTTGCAGCATCCTGTGTTACCCCCGCGGCACAGGGGATGGTTGTCCATACCAACACAAAGCAGGTGCGGGAGGCGCGGCGCGCGGTGTTGGAGCTGATCATATCCAACCATCCGTTCGAGTGCCTGACGTGCGTGCGCAGCGGGTCGTGCGAACTGCAGGCTCTGGCTGAGTCCCTCGGGATTCGTGAGGTCCGGTTCGAGGGGGCGAAGGCGCACCATCCTGTGGACGATTCGACGCCGTCGATCGTTCGCGATCCAGACAAGTGCATCCTCTGTCGGCGATGTGTGGCAGTATGCGAGCAGGTGCAGGGCGTCTCCGCGATCAACGTGTCCGGCCGAGGGTTCGACTCGGTAGTGAGCCCGGCCGGCGAGCTTCCGCTGAACGACGCAGCATGCACACTGTGCGGCCAGTGCATACTTGTGTGCCCCACCGGCGCCCTGAGCGAGGTGGATTCGACACGCAAGGTATGGGAAGCGCTGGGTAACCCCAAGAAGCACGTGGTTGTGCAGACCGCGCCGGCCATTCGCGTTGCTCTGGGCGAGGAATTCGGCTTGGCGCCGGGTTCGATAGTAACCGGCCAGATGGTCGCGGCCCTTAGGGCACTGGGCTTCGACCGCGTTTTCGATACCAACTTCACGGCTTACCTGACTATCCTGGAAGAAGGCAATGAACTGCTGCAGCGACTCACAACGGGCGGCACGTTGCCCATGATAACCTCGTGCAGCCCTGGCTGGATCAAGTTCATCGAGCATTTCTACCCTGACATGCTGGGCAACCTATCGACGTGCAAGTCGCCTCAGCAGATGTTCGGGGCGCTCGCCAAGACGTACTATGCCGAGAAGGCCGGGGTCGACCCTGCCGAAATGTTCGTGGTGTCGATCATGCCCTGCACGGCAAAGAAGTTCGAGTGCGAGAGGCCGGAGATGCGATCCTCGGGCTACCAGGATGTGGACGCAGTCCTGACCACCAGAGAGCTTGCGCGTATGCTGCGCGAAGCGGGAATCGATCCGACCGCATTGGAGCCCGCCGCTTACGACGCCCCGTTGGGGATCGGCACTGGCGCTGCGGTGATCTTCGGGGCAACAGGAGGCGTCATGGAGGCGGCTCTCAGGACCGTATACGAGGTAGTGATGAAGAAGGAACTGCCTTCACTCGATTTCCGCGAGGTGAGGGGGTTTGAGGGCATCAAAGAGGCCGAGGTGGCACTGGGCGACACAACCGTGCGCGTAGCTGTGGCTCATACCCTCGGAAACGCCCGCAGACTTCTCGAGCGGGTGCGATCCGGCGAGGCGTCTTACCACTTCATCGAGATAATGGCGTGCCCCGGCGGCTGCATAGGCGGAGGCGGCCAACCCATAGGCACGAATACCGAGAGACGCCTGGAGAGGATCGATGCCATATACCAGGCCGACCGCGACCTTCCTCTGAGGAAGTCACACGACAACCCCGAAGTAAAGCAGCTCTACGAGGAGTTTCTCGGCGAACCCCTGGGCCACAAGTCGCATGAACTCCTGCATACACACTACACAGCCAGAGGGGTCTGGCCGAAGCGCTAGCAGAACACGATCTCATGGCTAGACAGTCGGGGGGCGGTTGAACCGCCCCCCCTTGCACGGTGGTCGAGAACGCACTTGAACCCCGTCGTGATAATGGGCCATACTAAGGTACGCGATTTCGTGGAGTGCTTGGGGGGGGTTCTTTGGAGGAGGTTTTCCAGGTCGAGCGTCTGCCCATAGGGGCCGACATACACACAATGCGCGTGACGAAGTTCAAGACCAACCTTCTTGCGGCAGTGCTGCAATCTGACCTTTCCGTGGATGCGGCTACGCGCAACGCTCTGCTTCCGCAAGTCCTGCGCCGCGGAACCAGGCGGCAGCCGGACACAGCCGATTTCATGCGCAGCTTGGACGACCTTTACGGCACGTCCATCACGGCGGACGTGGCGAAGAAAGGTGAAAGACACCTGCTCCTGTTCGGGGTGGGAGTAGTCAATGACGTGTATCTGGACGGCGGAGACGAAATGCTTCGAAAAGGATTCGGCATTCTCCGCGACCTTATGGTCGAACCCGCGATGGAAGGCAGCGGGTTGCGCGCTGACTACGTCGCCCAGGAGGAAGTCAACCTGCGACGCAGGATAGAGAGCATACTCGACAACAAACAGGCTTACGCGTTCCGTCGGTGTAACGAGGAGATGTGTCGCGCCGAGCGGTATGCTGTGAGCAAACTAGGTAGAGTAGAGGATATAGACGCGATTACCCCTGACTCATTGGCAGACTGGCATGGTAAGGCGATTCGGGAATACCCTATGGACATCTTCGCGATAGGAGACATCGAGCATGAACGTGCAGCGGAGTTGGCGACAGAAGCCTTCCGGGGCCTGGCAAGGCGTCCCCGTTCGGTGGGCCCTGCATCGACCCAGGGTCCTGCGCCGTCATCCGAGCCAAGACGCATTGTGGAACGGATGCCTGTGAGCCAAGGGCATCTGGTCATGGGCTATCGAACAGGCGTGACCTTCGCGTCCTCGGACTACCCTGCGTTGCTCTTCGCAAACGGGGTGTTCGGAGGGTACACCCACTCCAAGCTGTTTCAGAATGTCCGGGAACGCGCCAGCCTGGCCTATTTCGCTTCGTCAGGCATCGAGCAGACCAAGGGGCTGATGTGGGTAAACGCCGGCATCGATTTTGAGGCCTTCGATACGGCGGTCGGCATCATCGAGGAGCAACTCGATGATGTGCAGCGCGGCGCCATCACTGAAAGCGAGATGGAAAACACGCGGCGCGGCCTGATTCGAGATATCGAGATGATGCGTGATCAGCCGTCGTCACTGATGGATTTGGCTCTAGAAGGCATCGTCAACAGCTGTCCGGTAACGGCTGAGAACCTTAAGCAGAGCATATCCCAGGTTTCAGTGGGAGATGTAATCAGGGTCGCACGCGGGATTCAGCTGGACACAGTCTACTTCCTGCGAAACGAGGAGGGTTCTCGCGATGCTTGAGATGGGGCTGGATAGGTCGGAATTGCTGCGTGAGGAGGTTGCCTACACTCGGCTCGGCTGCGGGCTGGAAGTGGCGACTCTGCAGAAACGAGGATTCGCCAAGAAATACGCTGTGCTGGCAACTAGGTACGGCTCTATCGATACCAAGTTCCGAATCGCCGGCGCCGTCGACCCGATATCGACACCCGAGGGCATAGCCCATTTCCTCGAGCACAAGCTGTTCGAGGAGGAGGACGGTTCCATCGACGACGTCTTCGCCGATCTCGGCGCCTACTCCAACGCCTTCACCAACTACACGATGACAGGCTACTTGTTCTCATGTGTGGATAACTTCTGGCCGGCTTTCGATACGCTTCTCGATTTCGTGATGCGACCGCATTTCACCGACGAGAACGTGGAGAAGGAGAAGGGCATCATCGAGCAGGAGATCAGGATGAACGAGGATTCCCCTGACTGGCAGGCCGCAAACGGTCTCCTGAGGGCGATGTACAGGCTACACCCGGTTCGCGAGGAGATCGCGGGAACAGTCGACTCCGTGCGACGCATCACTGCGGAGATGCTGTATGAGTGCTACCGGACGTTCTACCACCCTTCCAACATGACATTGCTGGTGGTAGGCGACGTGTCTCCCGTGGAGGTAGCTGATAGAGCATCGGCATGTCTGGATAGTCGGGATTTTGGACCGACTCCCGGCGTAGAGAGGATTCGCCCCGAAGAACCCAGGAGTGTCGGCGCCCGTCGGGTCGAGAGACGCATGACTGTGTCCGAACCCATTGTGTGTTTCGGCTACAAAGATCCCAGCGTGGGTTGGCTTGGTCAGCCTCTCATGCACAGGATAATCGGCATGGAGATGCTCATGCACACGTTGGCGGGAAGGAGTTCGGCTCTGTACAACTCGCTGTATGCAGAGGGTCTGATCGACGCCTCATTTGACTGGGATTACGATTGCGAACACGACTACGGCTTCGCAATGTTCGAGGGTAGAAGCAACAGCCCGGACCGGCTGGTGGAGCGTGTTGCTGAAGGAATCGACTCGTTCCTCGGCGCGGGCGTTGATCCCGACGAATTCGAGCGGACGCGCAGGCGCGTTATCGGATCCATGCTGCGCAGCTTCGATTCGTTGGAGTTCATTGCCTATAACTTCCTTACCTATCATTTCCGCAACATGCGCTTGATCGAAAGCGTGGATATGGCAAGATCCATCGGGCCGGGCGAGGCGGAGGCGGTGGCTCGGGAGCTGTTCAGCCCGGATCTGCTGGCGGTATCGGTTGTTACGCCCGATAGTGCGCAGCCGCCCGCGGACGCAGAGTATCCGGGCGACGACGAGCCCGAGCAAGAGGGGTGACACATCATGACCAAGTTGCTGGTGGTGCGGCACGGCGAGACCATGTTTAACAGGGAGAAGAGGTT
>CAYZHL010000132.1:5392-7323 GCA_964478095.1 uncultured Clostridia bacterium
AGGGCTCAGCAGACTGCGAAAGCTATTTCGGAGGCGCTTGGGGCGGGCCTTGTGACCGATGAGCGTCTGCGCGAAATCGATGTGGGCAGGATCGCGGGCATGACATGGGAAGAGGTGGCAGGCGAATATCCGCAACTGATGGAAGAGTACAGGCGCAACCCCACCGCTACAAGGTACCCCGGGGGCGAGAGCGTGCTCGATGTGTGGGATCGCGCCAAAGATCTGCTCATGCACATCGTGGAGACTCACCGAGGGGAGACCGTTGTTGTGGTCGGGCATGCCATTATTCTGAAGGCTCTGATATGCCACATCCTTCGCCTGGAGGCGCCTAATCACAGACGGCTGACGCTGGGAAACGCGTCATTATCTGTAGCCGAGGCGGGAGTGGAGAGAGGCGGATTCAGCGGCAGAGTGACACGCCTTAATGACCGCCACTACCTGGAGCATGCCGGGCTTGACGCCTATACTGCAGAGGTGGACGCCGGGTGAGCACGGTAGGTTCACAATCCGGAGCATATCGGCGTATAGATTAGTCAGTGCTGTGGCGAGGCAACTGACCGTCGCCGGTCGTCAAGTCAAGGGGGGGGCTAATGATGAACGTGCCTGAAGCGATTGTGAAGCGCATCTATGTGAGCGGAAGCATGTCGAACTCCCAGTCGGGGCTGGTGTTCCGGCTGAAGAACACGCTTGTGTCAGGTCATCTGACAGCTGCCGGAACTATGGACGTTGATGGCTTGACGGTAGAGCCGTCTGCCATAATATTCAGGGTAAAGGGCGCCGAGGTGAAGGCATCCGACGTATCGCCCGAATCGCCGCTCAGTCTTCCGGCCGGCATGGAGCTGGAAGTGAATGCAGAAGGCGTTGTTCTCGATCCCGGTCGCCATCACGTCCGTTTTCCGGTAGTGCTCAGGGAAATCGGACCGGTGACCTTGACTCTCTCCGACGAAATACGGTGAAATCAAGATACACGAAACACAAGATACACTATACATTGCATACGTGCATACAGAGATGGTAGAATCAACACGGTGGAGCATGTACGACCCTCACTTCGAGCAGACGAGGGTTCGTTGGTTTGTGTTCTGCCTATGATGCGCAATTGGTGCGCAATGATTGAACGTGGAGGGGGAGTCCATTGATCTTGGCAGGAGACCCCGAGGCGCCGGTGCTCGTGAGGCGCGAGTGGTGCAAAGGCTGCGGCATATGTATTGCCATGTGCCCCAAGAAGGTCCTCGAAGCTGAGCCTGACGGAAAGGCTCTCGTAGCTAGGCCGGAAGATTGCATCAAGTGTGAAATGTGCGAGATCATGTGTCCGGACTTCGCAGTACGGGTGGTAGCCAAGAAGGCCGCTGCACCTGCTCAAGGAAGGGAGGCGGTTCATGATGGCAAATAAGTGCGACACCAGGGCAAGGCTTCTTCAGGGTAACGAGAGTTGTGCTGAGGCTGCCCTTCTCGCCGGAGTTAGGTTTTTCGCGGGTTACCCCATAACGCCGTCGAGCGAGATCGCGGAAATCCTGTCAGAGCGTCTGCCGCAGCTCGGAGGCAAGTTCATCCAGATGGAAGACGAAATCGCCAGTATGGCTGCGGTAGTCGGCGCATCGCTAGCGGGCATGAAGGCCATGACCGCGACCTCGGGCCCCGGTTTCTCTCTCAAGCAGGAGAATCTGGGGTTCGCTTCGTTTACAGAAGTCCCATGTGTGATCGTTAATGTCCAGAGAACGGGGCCCAGTACCGGCCTTCCGACATCTCCGGGGCAGGGCGATCTGATGCAGGCCAGGTGGGGCACTCACGGTGACCACCCTGTCGTGGCGCTGTATGCATCCAGCGTGTCGGAGGCCTTCGACCTTACGGTCAAGGCTGTCAACATCGCCGAGAGGCTGCGAGTCCCGGTTGTCCTCCTCATGGACGAAGTGGTCGCCCATATGAGGGAG
>CAYZHL010000133.1:0-3190 GCA_964478095.1 uncultured Clostridia bacterium
TCGCCCCCGGGTACGTCCTCGCCGCTCGATACGATGAGGCCACGCGGGTAGTACTCGCGCCGCAGCTTCCCGCTGGCGTCCATGCGGCCCCGGCCACCTTGGTTGCCCTGGCCTCGCAGCAGCCGATCGGCCTTGCCGTGCAAGCGGGCCACGTCGGCAACCGAACCCGTGGGGGCGAAGTCGTCGACGGTAACGACCATGTCTTTGGCCATGAAACACAGCCGTTCCAGGGCGTTCGCGGTCGAACTCCAGTTGCCGGGCAGGCTCTTCCCGTTGAACTCCGCCCCGAAGAAGGATTGGATGATGCCGGTGAGCTCGCTCTTGAACGTTCCGGTTCGTCCCACTATGAACAGCGACATGTCTAGCGGCGCAACTTCGCCGAGCGGCGCCCGGAACGCCGCCGCAAGAAGCGGAATGGTCAGGTCTTCGGGGCCCAGGTAGAGAACCTTGAGGGCCGCGCGAACCGCCTCCGCCCGCGCTTCCGCGCCGGGCACGCCGGAGAAACTGCACCCGCAGAGCCGGGAGTCGCCCAGGTCAACCTCGAAGCCGTCCAGCGCCCCGCCCGCGCCGATCGCCCCGCCGGAATGCAAGTACACCCACGCGTCGCTCTCGCGGTGCCAACCGACGTGGGAGTAGACGTCGCGCCTGACCACGTCCGTCGACAGCTGCTGGATAGCCGCACGGAGGTGGTCCTTATAACCGAATCCCGCCCGGATTACCGCCGAAGCGCCCCACTGGGAAGTGACCCAGCCCATTGAGCTGAAAGCGTCGGCGGAAACCCGCACGGGCGGCAGCGGCGTGCCGTCGCGGTGAGTGCCCTTGATGAAGAAGACGGTGACTCGCTCTTCGCCGTCGTTATAGATCGTTTCTCGCACGATCCGGGCGTCGAAGTTGCATAGGTCGATGACCGTTTGCTCTTCTTCACCCTCTTTAATGAGGCTGATACAACCATCATACACCTGGTAATTGTCCATAGACCGTACCTCCATGGGCGCATGCCCCGTTCTGAGGACTCCGGCGTCCTGAGCCCCCGATTTGCAGAGGGGTGCTCACCACGCCCCGATAATCACAGTTAGAGCAGTAGTTGTCTTGCGCTAGGTTGCCGCCGATGTCCCTGCACGTGCGCGGCCCAGCCACGGTCAACGCGCGGCGGAGCTTATACTGGGTCTCCCGAGGCGAATAGCCGGGGTACGGCGAGCTGAACTCGTGCGCCAGGTTTACGCCGTTTTGGCATCGCCCGACGATGGAGAGCGCCGCGTACCATTCCGGCTCAGGCAGGCTCTCCGCGTCGTCCACGCAGTGACGCAGCCAGGGGCAGCCGGCCAGGATAACCTCGACGTCCGGCTCACGTTCGCTCGTCAAGCCGCGCCAGCTCCACTGGCCTTGGCGGCTTGTACTTGTGGTTCAACGTGCCCGGCAACCGTAGGAGCCGGGCCAGGTCCGAAGTGTTGTCGAGCGCCCAGCCTCGCTTGCCGGCAAGCCGAATCAAGTCGAGCTGGAACGCTTGGGATAGCCTCATGGCCCGCTCGCGATCTGCTTCGTCGTTAAACACCCACAGGTGATCGAACAGCCAGTAGGCGTGCAGGCCGCCGCCGGAGCGGACTATGATCGAGGGCGGACCCAATGGCCCACCCTCTATGAATTCAAACGCTTCCTCGAAGCTGGGCAGGCTAGACTCCGCATGGTTTTCACCTTTGCAGTCCAGGTCAAACCACAAACCAGGCATTGCCACCGCCGTCTGCGCCTTCCCGCGTCTGCCTTGCGCTACCGCAGCGCAGTTCTGCAGGCACACACCGAACCACACATTCTCCTGCCGGCTCAAGGCTCCCACCTGGCTAACCAACCAACTCAACACGTCATCGCGCCCGATGTGACTGTACGGCGATGGTGTGAACTGAACGCCGGAGACCGCCACAAGGGCGGCGGCCTCCGGTGCGTTTCCATATAACGCTCTGATGAACCTGAATAAGTCCCCGTCTTTACTCATTGCTCACACCTGTGCTCTCGGGTCTCTGCCCCAGCAGCGCCCTGCGTCTGATACCATTCAACAAACCCGAATGCGAGGTGTTTGAGCCGCCCGTGGCTTTGGCATCGCCGAAGAGATCGGTAATCCGGACGTTGTATATCTGGTCTTTGGGCTCCACCCATATGCCGACGCGTTTCCCCTCCAGCTGAGAGAGAACGTCGGGCAGCTCGGAGATGGATGAGAAGTGCACGTTTAGCTTGTTGCAGTCGCTGACGAAGATCCTGAGTCCGTCACCGTTCTCTGTGGACAGCGGAGAGAATTTCAGGATTGGAAACCCGTTGTATGGCGGGTCAGCAATCCGCAAGCCCCACACAACCATAGGGGCGCCCTGTTTGCTCCTGCTGAGTTTGGCGCTCTCAACCACTGCTTGGTATTGTCCTGCGGGCGGCCTCCTATAGGCTGCATCAGAGATTCCCTTTAGCTGGTCGTCCAGCAGGCTCATTTCTTCGATTGAAAGTTGGAACACTTCAATTTGCCTCCATTTGGTTTTTTATTCGGGTACTCGTTGTACCCTGGTGGTTCCTTGGGCGGAATCTCACTTGGCTTCGCCCTAGGTAGGTTAGTCTTGTGCGTGTTTCTCGCTGGTTCGGTAGGGCTATCGCGGAACTGCCCAACGGATGTTGCTCATAAATCATGGAATGTCACCTCCTTAGTCCCGGCGGGTCTTTGCCGGGGTGATGTCGCAGTCCGAGCGGCCACAAGGCGTCTGCCGCAGCACAACACAACGCCCCCTTTACCTGTCGCAAAGGGGTTGCCCTATGCACGTGGCAAGTTGCGCTTGGGACGTGCTGAGTCTTCTGTGGACGTGTCTGCAGAAGTTGGTACTGCTGAGGGGGAGGGGCCTCTCCCGCCGGAGAGTCCTACGGAGCAACTGCCCTGCACTCGGGCAATCGCAGTGATGGGGCTGCCGGCAGCATTCCGCTCCCGAACTGTGAAAGGCGCTGGCTGCCGGCGTGTCTTGTCGCGCCGGCTGTTGTACATTCCGGGTTGCGCGTGGTTGCCACTGCGGATTACCCGGCTGCGTCTCGCAGCTTCGTTGCAGTGGCCCCCGCTTGCCCGGCGCTAGGTGTCCTAGCCTACCCGAGCCTCCTTCCGCGGTGATGTGGTGCCGCAAAATCATCCCTAATGTATTGTTCTGTCCGGAGGCCGTACTTTTTGATTAAT
>CAYZHL010000133.1:3320-4183 GCA_964478095.1 uncultured Clostridia bacterium
CGTGTTTATCCAAAAGCCGGCGGTGACGTTGCGGAATCCCCTGATGCACGCGGGAAGGGCCCGGATTTGCGAAACGCCCACAAGAACGTCGGCAGAAGGCAAACCCCGTCATTTTCCTGGCCCAAACGCAGCGGAGCAGCGATCAAGAACCTCAGTTCTCCCAAACCCCCTCGTAATAGTGGCTGAAAGTAGAACCCCCTGATTTTCCTGGCGAGATCGCTCACACAGAAGCGGCCCGGGAACCCCATAGGAACGTAGGTAAGCGGCAAGTCCTCTCGTTTTCCTGGGCAGGTATGGCGGCGGGTGCGCCCTGATTCGCCCCCGCGCCCGTAGGAGCCTGCGGGAACCAGGGCGCCCCGGCTCCACGATGCAGCCAGGCGACAACTGGGACTTCTGTAGGTGGGGAGAGCAGAGCCCTGAAAGCCCTGTGACCCCAACGATGGATACAGTGAGAGCGCCAACGGGACCGGCGGGAAGAACAGCTGGCGAAGGCCTCATGTTGCCATCAGGATGCAACCTATATATCCATCTCACCAGGGCTTTCAGGGCATGCGTCGCGGACCCTTTCGTTGCAACGACTGTGCAGCGCCCTGTTTCGTGCGCGCGCCCTGATGCGGCCCCGCCCACTTGTCCTCCTGCGACGCCTCCACGCGCCCCAGCCAAAGAACCGCGGTAGTCCGGGTTTCAAGCATATATCATACCTTTGAAGGGCCCTTTGCCCTCTCTAGCTGGGGCAGAAAGGAGGTGGCAGGATGAAGATCGTGCACAGCTTTGAAGACCTGGAGCGGATACGCCGGCAGGGCGAGGTTTCATCTGCCCTCATCGAGGCGCTCAGGCAGGACCTGGCTCTTGCGGCTGAGATC
>CAYZHL010000133.1:4193-6358 GCA_964478095.1 uncultured Clostridia bacterium
CCCGCCCGACGACGCGGGCGAAGGCCTCTGTGGATGCCGGTTCGTGATTCTGGAGGGGCCGGCAGACGCCGCGCGCGAAGGCCTCGCTGAAGACAGCAACCCGTATTTCGAGTTCGCGGAGGCGTACCTCGTGGACGGAGCCCCCGTACATAGGACGGCAGTGATGTCCGACAACCACCGGTTTACCCTCTACTATTCGGCGCCCGGCACCCTCGGGCCCGACATCGAAACCCGGCTACAGCTTCACGTCGCCAGCTGATGACGCACGTCGCTATTGTCGCTCCCGAGGTAGATGGGTCTTCTTCATGTGATCCGATGGGGAAGGGGGAGGAAATTGTGGCCGGAAGCAACCTCGCGGCAGCTTCAGAGTTGGAACTCCTCAGCCTGCTGGTGCCCAAGCCCGCCGCGGTCCGCGTTCTCGACGCCTACAAGACTCTGGAGGCGGCGCTCTTTCGGGCCCCCCGCGACGAGTTGGGGCCCGCAACCGGAGTAGGTGAGGAATGCGTCCGGAAGCTGGGGGCCGTGGCGGAGATTGCGGCGCGTATGCTCAAACCCGCGTTTCACGAGGGTACAAAAGTCAGGGGCGCAGAAGACGTCTTCAACCTCGTTCGCGATATGCAGTTTCTTGAGCACGAACAGATGCGGGCGATTTACTTGGATTCGCGCAACGCGGTCCTGGCGATCGAGGTCATCACCGCGTTTCCGGACCCGGCCACTCCCCGCCAAGTGTTCCACTACGCCATGCGGCTTATGGCCTCGGCGGTCATTGTCGCGCATAACCACTCGAACGGCGATCCGACGCCGTCGCCCGACGACTACGCGCTCACCGAGCAGCTCCGCGACGCCGGCTGCGAGCTCGGAGTCACGGTGTTCGACCACCTCATCGTGGGCCGCGGACGCTACGTAGCCCTGCAGCGTGAGGGGTTGCTGTAATGCCGAGGCTCCCCAACCAGAAAGGAGAATTGAGATGACAGTTCCCGTTCAACCCGCGTGGAGTCGCGCGGAGAACGCCATCCCTGAAGGCGGAATGCGAGTGATCACCGCGTATGTCGACGGCTTTCGGTTCGAGATAGGGCTGGCGCGTATGAACGCCCCCGTGCTAGGGTGCGACTCCCAGAATTACCTGATGGTATGCGCGATCAACTTTGCCCGCTGCCTGCCGGTCCGCATTGGCTCGTGCCTTACTCCGGATTTCGTTTCGGAGTGGTGCAACATGACGCACGCCGAAGCGCAAGCATTCGTGGCCGCGCTGCTCCGACATTGTCCCGAGTTGGACCTGCTGCCCGCAGGGGGAGGAAATCTTGATAAAGGTGCTCAGCGTAGAAGACCTGGGGCAACTCGATGGCAAGTACCCGGATGTGCTCATCCAGCACATCCGGGTACTACTTTCTAACCTGCAATCCGCCGACCCGTCGCGGCCCGTCTCTCACTACGGAGCCGTGGCTGTCCTGGAGGAGCTTGCCGATCTCGCGCCCACCGGAGCGCCCAACATCGATTCGGCTCTCGCGGCCCTTCAGCGGGGAAGCTTCGAGTTCGTGAAGGCGATTGACGCGGGGGCCTCCGAGCGGTTCTACCACGCCTTGATGCTCGCCAATAACGAGTATGGCGTGGACCTCATAATCCCCGCCCAATCATGGCTGCCGAGTCAGCTGGCCCTGGTACTTGAGCAGGAGGCCGACGGTTAGCCCGCCCGGCCCTCAGACTCCCCGCCGCCACCAAAACCAGTCTCACACACACATCCATCCCCCAGGCGACAAATGGTCGCTGCCTCCGTGCAGGGGTAGGGACCAGGTTTTCCTCGGGGGTTGATAAGGAGGCCAGAACATGACCACGTACAGCCTGAACACTGCGTCGGACAAGGAACTTCTGGGGCTTATCGTTTCGGAACCCATTGCCGCTAGCGTTCTAGAGACCTTCCGGACGCTTGACGCTACGCTGTTCAGAACGACTCCGGCAGAACTGGCCGCAGCAGCGGGCGTCAGCAGTGAGCACGCGCAGAAGATCAAGGCCGTGGCCGAGATCGCCGCCAGGATGCTCAAGCCGGAGCACCAGCAGGGCACACGGATAAACGGGCCCGAGGATGCCTTCGAGCTGCTGCGGGAAATGCAGCATGTCCCCCAAGAGCAAGTCAGAGCAATCTACCTCGACGCCCGGAATGGGGTGCT
>CAYZHL010000133.1:6368-7295 GCA_964478095.1 uncultured Clostridia bacterium
CTGGCAAAAGAGATGATCGCCCAAGGCACGGTGGACTCCTGCATGTTGACGCCCCGAGAAATCTTCTATCACGCTGTGAAGCTCATGGCGTCGAGCGTAATCGTGGCTCACAATCATCCGTCCGGCGACCCTTCGCCTTCACCGGAAGACTGCGCCCTCACGAAGCGCTTGCAACGTGCAGGCGAGCAGCTGGGCATCCCCCTGGCCGATCACATCGTGGTTGGCAAGGGTCAGTACATATCGTTCAAAAGGCAAGGCCTCATCCAGTGAATGGGGGGGCTTTCCACGGAAGGTTTGTGCACGAGCTCGGTTGCCACTTCGACAGGCGCATCCCGAGCATTCGCTCCTTCACCGCGGACGTGGATGGACTTCGCTTCGAAGTGACTGTGATCGGCTTTCCCTCGCTCGCCTTCGGGTACCGTTTCTTGGACTACGTCATCGTCAATATCACGAACTTCGGCTGCTGCCTATCGGTGCGAGCCAGGTCCTACATCAGCCCCGACTACGTGGCCCGCGAATGCAACATGACCGACGCCGAAGCGCGCGCGTTCATCACCGCCCTCGTCAGTCGCTGTCCAGAGCTCATGCTGCGAACCGACAGGGAGCTCATCAGGTAGTGCCGCGGCACGGCCGGGTAGTGGGGGACGCATCAGGTGCCCTCAGCAGCAGACCAACACCATAACAGAAGGGAGAGACCGCCATGACGACCACATTTGAGGAAGGTGTGGAGTATGAGGAATTCCTGGACGACCTCCACGAAGCGACTCAGACCTCGGACGACACGGCCAATGACGAGGCCCTAGCCAACTGGGCGCTCCGCAAGATAGCCGCCGCCCGCGCCGAACTCGCCCGCAAGCAACAGGTGGCGGCAAGCGAGGTGGCCCGGGTGGAAACCTGGCTCGCAGGCGAAACCCGTCGCCTACAGGC
>CAYZHL010000134.1:0-1801 GCA_964478095.1 uncultured Clostridia bacterium
GCTCTATGTCGACGGCACTACGGCGGGTCATACCACCGTGGAGCCGGGCGGAACCCTCATAGTGGACTCAGGGTTGGTTGGGAATGTGCCCGAGAACCGCGGCGTGGTGCACACGATCCCGATCACCGACGTCTCAGTGGAGGCCACCGGTCGGGCCATAACCGCAAACATAGCCGCACTGGGCGTGCTGAATACCGTTGCGAAACTGGTGTCGCCTGAGTCGCTTGAGAAAGCCATAGCGGCACGGGCGCCGCGCGGAACGGTGGAGATCAACATGAAAGCGTTCAGGGCCGGAGTGGACGCTGCCCAGAAAGCAGGTAAGTGAGGCAGGCCAAAGAATGGCCTAGATGTGGCACACAGTGAAACACAGTCGAGCATTCTGAAGGGAGTGACGGTCGATTGCATACCGCCGCATTCGCGAACAGGATGCGGGACCTCGGCGGGGATGTTGTTGCCAACATGTTCGCCCTTACCGAGAAGGCCGACATCATCTCGTTCGCAGGAGGCATACCCTCGCCCGACGCGCTGCCTGTGGAACGCCTCCATGAGCTGGGAGATGAGATTCTACGCACCTCTGGCAAGCAAGTCCTTCAGTACGCGACCATTGATGGCTACGGCCCCCTGCGAGAGTGGCTGGCAGCATGGATGGCAGAGACTGGTGTTCAGGCGACACGCGAAAACGTGCTGGTTACTTCAGGGGGCCAACAAGGCATCGATCTGGCCGCTAAGGCTTTCCTGAACCCCGGCGATTGTGTAGTCGTGGAACGGCCCACATACTTAGCTGCGATTCCCATATTCAAGACGTATGAAGCGAGATTCGCGGCTGTAGAGTCCGACGACGAAGGTATCATACCCGAATCCTTCGAAGAGGCTGTTCGCAAGCACAATCCGAAGCTACTGTATGTTGTTCCCACATTCCAAAACCCTACAGGCGTCACCATCCCCACAGATCGCAGGCGCGCCATTGCGGAAATAGCCGGACGACACGGCGTGCTAGTACTGGAAGACGATCCATACGCCAAGCTCAGGTATGATGGGGATCCCGCGCCGTCCATAGCAAGTTTCGATGATCGCGGCGTCTCCATCTTCGTGGGCAGCTTCTCGAAGATAGTATCGCCCGGCTTGCGCATGGGGTACATGGTAGCGCCCACTTACGTACAGCCCAGGTTGGCACAGTGCAAGCAGAGTACGGATTTCCACACGTCCAACCTGTCGCAAAGGCTGATATACGAGTTCTGCTCGCGCGGATATCTCGGCCCTCACCTGGAGGTCATAAAGAAGGCTTACGCTGAGAAGCGAGACGCAGCCCTGCGAGCCATGGAGAAGTACTTCCCCGATGGGGTCAAGTGGACACATCCGCAGGGCGGTCTGTTCGTGTGGGCGACGCTGCCCGAAGAGATCGACACTACTGAGCTGATCAAGCGTGCGTCGGAGAGGAAGGTCGCGTTCATACCGGGCGTTCCGTTCTACTTCGACGAGACTGGACATAATACCATGAGGCTCAACTTCAGCAACGCGAGCCTCGATGCTCTGGACGAGGGGTTGAACCGTCTGGGCACAGTCATCAAGGAAGCCATGGACGCGTAGACGTGGCTTCGGGCATGTTGTGAGCGTGTGTTCGGCCCGGACGCTCCTCTTCCTTGGGGTGCGTCCGGGTCCCGCCTATTCTGGAGGAGGTGGATCAGGTGTCGATGGCGCTGATAGAGGAGTGTTTGATGCGAATGCCCGCCAGCGCAGCGACACAGGCTCGATGGTTTCGCCATAAGCTGACAGGCGCCTCCAGCTGCAGGCTGCTTGATCT
>CAYZHL010000134.1:1811-5970 GCA_964478095.1 uncultured Clostridia bacterium
CCGCCGGCGGCGCTTGCCATTGTGAGATTCGATGGAGCGGGCAACTACCTGATCCCTGTGACTCTGGGCTGCCGGAATTCGGATACGGAGGGGCGGGTCCTTGCCGGCTGCGGCGTGCTCAGCGGCGATGTGAAAGCCGGCGACTCGGACATGGTTCTGATCGATGCGGCAGCGGACCCAGCCTACGTGAACGCCGTCTTGGCGCTGATGGAGTCGAACGGCGATGTTCAGGCGCGAAACGGGGTATTCGAGTTTCGAAGAATCGGCTCATATCGCGGTTGGTCTGTGGAGACCGTGAGCAATGCCTACACCAATAGCGTCGTGATTGCCCACAGGAGTTCTGCGCTGAAAACCTTCAGAGTGTTGACTGCGGGCATCAACCCTGATGTGGAAATCGGGTCTGCCTTGACCCAGCGCACCCAGTTCGTCGAGATGGCTCGTGTGCTGGGGGAAGGCGCCTATGTGGGCAGAGATGGCGTGAGATACTCTGTGGCGGTCCAGACCGAGGCTATCCCGAACGTGGGCGATGTATGGGCTGTCATGGGCGCCGCCCTCGACTGTCTTCGGCGTGACGGGGCGCCCTCGATCGGACGACTGCCGATCTCGCCGGGCTGTTCCGACCTATGCTCATCTGATGCAATCGGGCGCCTCGGAGCAACCATCGGTCGGCTTCACTTGGCCCTGGCCTCCATTGATCTGCCTGGCTTCGGAAGAGCTCCAGTCACCCCCGCTACCCTTCGGGGATGGAGGGTTCGCCTGGCGGATCGGGCCGCCGGCGCAGTCGGCCGCCTGGACGACGCCCTTCGTCGCCCCGGTTTCCTTGGCGACGATGCTCTCCGACTGGCTGGGCGTGTTATGGAGGCGTGGCCGGGTCTTGAGTCCAGCCTTACCTCCGAGGCATGGGAGAGCGATGCCGCCGATGCTTCGCTAGGCGGGTTCGGAGAGCTGATCCGGTGCCACGGAGATCTCCATCTAGGGCAGGTTCTTCTCAGGCCAGACGGCCGGTTCGCCGTCATTGACTTTGAAGGCGAGCCGCTGGCGCCTCTACCGGAGCGGCGCTCCCTGGCCAACCCGGCCAGGGATGTGGCCGGCATGTTACGCTCATTTAGTTACGCTGCGCATTCGGCGAGGCTGCGTGCGGTCTCCTCCGGGCTGCACGAGTACGATCTGCTGCTCGACTGGGAACGTCTGGCTAGGCTCTGGTTTCTGCAGGGCTACTTCCGCGAGGTGGACGGGGCCGGCGACGGCCTGTGGCCCGCATCGCAAGAAGCTAGGCAGTGGCTGATATCGCTGTTTGAAATCGAGAAGGCTTTCTACGAGGTTGATTATGAGATCAACAACAGGCCGGACTGGGCAGTGATTCCCCTGTCGGGGATTCTGCAGGTTCTGAAAAGATGGGGAGGTGGCCGTGCTTGACGGCGAAGCGACCTTTGAGTGTCACTATCATGAGTCGCGAGTTCCCGCCCAACGTGTACGGCGGCGCTGGAGTACACGTTGACTACCTGGCGTCTAGCCTTGCGAGTATGATGCCTGTCGAGGTCAGGTGCTTCGGCCAGCGTGAGGCGGCCCAGAACTCGCTGGCTGTGAGAGGATACGATCCCTGGCTAGAGCTGTCGCGGGGCTCAGATCCCCGCCTCGAGAAGGTGCTGAGCCCGCTCTCTGTTGATCTGGCCCTCGTGCGGGATCCGATCGCCTCGGGCGTGGTGCATTGCCACACTTGGTACACGTTCTTTGCCGGGTACCTGGCCAAATTACTGTACGGCGTCAAGCTTGTGACCACCGTACACTCGCTTGAACCGCTCAGGCCCTGGAAAGAGGAGCAACTGGGTCGAGGCTACGAGTGCAGTTCCTGGATGGAGAGGATCGGCATCGAGAACTCGGAGCGCGTGATAGCAGTCTCTCAAGAGATGAGGGAAGATGTGCTCAGGTTCTACAATGTCGCGCCTGAGAAGGTAGTAGTGGTCCACAACGGAATAGACCTCGCGGGGTACCGGCGCACCGCCGACTCGTCGGCGCTGGCGAGCTATGGCATCAGGCAGCCCTATGTGCTGTTTGTCGGCAGAATATCCAGGCAGAAGGGGATAATGCATCTGCTGGACGCCGCAGCGTCGATCCGGGCGGGTGTAGGGATTGTGCTGTGCGCGGGGAGTCCCGATACCGAAGACGTGAAGGAGGAACTGGCTGCGCGCGTGTCTTCGATGGATAATGTGGTCTGGATCGATAGAATGCTCCCCAGAGACCATGTCATACAGCTGTACAGCCATGCTTCCGTGTTCGTCTGTCCATCTGTGTACGAACCGTTCGGCATCATAAACTTGGAGGCCATGGCGTGCGAGATACCCGTGGTCGCATCGCGGGTAGGAGGGATTCCGGAAGTAGTGGTGGACGGTGAGACAGGCCTGCTTGTTCCGCCGCGAGATCCTGCTGCCCTGGCGGAAGCGATCAACCTCATTCTGGGCTCTGCCGAGCTGTCTGCCCGGTTCGGAAAGGCCGGGCGCGCCCGAGTCGAGAAGCACTTTTCTTGGCAGGCGATAGCGATGCAGACTAAGGAAGTCTACGCGTCTGTAGTATCGGAGTGACCGTCGGGACCGGCAGGCGATCTGAGTGTTTGGAATGTTGACACAACAATCCGGGCATGCTGCGTCACTACATTCACTATCTCGGCGTGACAGCCGCACAAAACCGCCAAAAGCTCCTGAACAGCTTCGTCAGGCGCGCTCATGTCGGGCTCAAGCAGCGAAGACAAGTCCACGCGGAGCGACCTGCAGATGGCTGTGAGCGTCCTGAGCGACGGTTGCTTCTCGCCGCGCTCGATCTGCCCTATGTAGCTTGCGTTCACACCGCACATCTCCGAAAGCGATTCTTGAGTCATCTTGCGTGCGAGCCGCGCTCTGCGTATTCGCATGCCTATGCAGGCCGATTTCGCCTCCACTGGGTTCACCTTCCTCAAGAGCAATAGTACCCCTGTACGGGTGGCCGTTGAATACGCCGGGGGCACTACTTGAGCGCTTGATTACGTGCCGCGGGTAGTGACGCGCAGCTCAGCAGCGCCAACCTCCTGGAACTGCGACTCATCGGATATCGCCCGCCATTATCGTCCGGACGGGCGATACTCAATAGATGGACGCCGTGCTAGGATGTGAGCGATAGGATGACGGGAGGAGACGAGATGAGCAGGCTCGAGGATCTACACGATATACTCATGGAGTGCTCGGAACACCTGACGTGGGTAGACGGCGTGTGGTCGGATGCGGACGATGAGGAACGAATGGAGATGCGCTCTCTGCTGGTGCAGATCGAGTTGCAGCTTCAGTCGTTGGTTGGGGCGAGGGATGTACCATGGGCAGCGGGCAATGGACTTGATGGCGCACGCGTCGCACAACCTCAACTTGCTTTCCCTGGCCGAGTACACCAGGAAGCTGTCGCGCCTGGAGCGGAAGCTTAGGGCAGCGACAACAGATGAGGGATGGGATGCCTACCTCGCGATCGACACGCTGAAGTCAGACGAGACTGCGCGCCGGGCGACCCGGCGATGTCCGGAGTGCGTCTGTGCTCACGGTCAGCATGATCAGTTCATTACCTCTAGGAGTTCGTAGACCACTCTTCCGTCAGGCGCGGCTACTTCCACCCTAGCTCCGCAGGGCTGCCCCATGATAGCCCTGGCCACCGGCGATTCGCTGGACAGCCGTCCCGCCATGACCGAGGCCTGCTCCGGCGAGACTATGGCATACTGCATGTCCAGCCCCAGTTCCACATCGCGTATCCTGACCGTCGACCCAAGCCTGGGCACTAGCGGGCCTGCTCTGCCAATAACTCGGGGGCTCTGCAGCTCTCGTGCGATGCCGGCGGCTTGATGGGCATGCGCCTCACCGCCGGGGCCCGCGAATATCACTCCGATTTCGCTGGCTGTCTCTTCTTCGAATCTGCGTACCGCTTCGAGCAGCGCTCCAGTATCACGCGTTGACGCACTGGCTGACGGGCGTCCGGAACGAGGCATAGACAGGAACAGGTACATGTCTCCTCCCCGGTTCTCATTCCGGCACACGCCGAGTGCGCGCTCTACTGTCCGCTCCAGCCTAGAGCCGTGCTCTGACCCAAGGCTCAGCAAGGGGAGCATGGCGAACTGCGATGAGCGTCGCGTCGCTCGCGCGGCTGCAAA
>CAYZHL010000134.1:6075-7234 GCA_964478095.1 uncultured Clostridia bacterium
CATCTGACGCGCTGATACTGTGTTCCGACCTCATCAGCACTGTCGCAAGCCTGCCTCCAACTAGCCTAACTAGGTGGCGTGCATAACCGGTTTCGGTCCGGTCTCGTCCTTCGTGACTCGGGGCCCGGACGCCAAAGCAGTCTGATGGCCGCACCCGCACCAACACGTCTACGCCTGCCCTGGATCGACCCGCCCCTGCCTGTGCAGAAGACGCTTCGGTGCAGGCAGCCAGGAACTGATTGCGCCATCCGCTCTTGCCGAAAAGCACGCCGGCAGACAGCTCCAAACACCCGAGGCCAAGTTCAGAACAGGCAGACACGTATCGAGCCATGCGCTCCCGGGGAGACGGCGCGAAGACTCCGGGAAGCGACGAGGGCCTGCCCGAAAAACCTACTCGCATGCGCTCACCTCCAGGCAACTGGTGCTAGGTTTCCCAGAAACGCCACGCAATAGTCACAGCGTGAGTGTTCGGACCGGAAACACCAAATGGCGCATGGCTGGGCCAGGTCTGCACAAAGGAAAAGCGCGGAGAGAGTCGAAAAGAACTAGACAGGCCCGAAAGACGGGGGAGGAGGCAGGCAGTTGCGTTATCTTGGGATAGCCCTTACAGTATGCATGATAATCTTGAGTGTATCTGCAGTCCGCGCCGCTGCCGCGCTGCCGCAGGGATCTTGGGTCCTCCGTGTTGAGCAGGGCGGGGCCTGGGCTGATATCCCCGACGCGGTCATGGACCTTGCGGGTCAGCCTTTCGTGTCTGTAAGGGGCCTTGCCCAGGGCATCGGGCCATGCTCCGAGCAGGCGACAGGCAGGCCTACGTAAACGGCAGCGCTGTGACCTTATCGGCGTCGCCTGACGCCGAGTCGGGTCGACTGGCCATTGCCGCTCCCGATATTCGCGCCCTGGGCCTGGCGGTCGAGATCGACGAGCAGACTCGGGTCATCAAAGTATCACGGCCTCGCAGTCGGATCAAGAGGGCTTCAGTGTCGGCGGACCACGGTGTGGTTTCCGTCTTGATAGAGGGCGACACCCCATTTAGGTACTCTGACTTCGTGTTGTGCACACCAGACCGCGTGGTGATCGACATATACGACGCAGTTCTTGAACCAAGCGTGTTGACGGTTGACGTCGCTGACAGCGACGTCAACCGTCAACACGCTTG
>CAYZHL010000135.1:0-70 GCA_964478095.1 uncultured Clostridia bacterium
TCGGGTGTTGCGACAATGTAGTTGTGCTTCACGAACATCGGAACCGCCGGGTTCTCAGTGTACATCGCGG
>CAYZHL010000135.1:189-1646 GCA_964478095.1 uncultured Clostridia bacterium
GATATGAACACATGGGGTTTGAACTTGCCGACCGCTTCAGCCAGAGCGGCGGCCAGCTCAGGGAAACTGGCCTCAGTATTCGCGAAGTTGTCGCCGCACGCGATTGTGGCGACCACCTCCATTTCCTGACGCCACATGGCCTGCATGCCTATGGAGGGGCCCTTTGCGCCCTCAAACAGGCTTATGCCAATATCGGCCTTGTCTTCGCCGCCAATGCCGGCATAGAACTGGTTAATGTAGCACAAGGCCCGTAGCTTGTCCGCCAATGATATCACTCCGTTCTAGGCTTTCGCTGAACCTGCGCGGCCGAGTGCGAAGATCACTAAGCCAATCAGTACCGCCAAGTCGCGTAGTGTGCCAAGCTACATTGGCGGAACAGTGCCGTCTTCGAGTTCCACGAACACCGTCTTAGGACGCATGTACTTCGTGATCCCCGCGCCTCCTACACCGCTGGCCTTCCATCCTACCCCGGGCGATTCCATGATGCCCTTGCTGTAATAGGTGTTCACGTATATCTGGCCGGCCCTGATCTTCTCGGCCACGCGCTGTGCGCGTCTGGCGTCGCTGGTGAAAACGCCGCCGGCTAGTCCATAGTCAACGGCGTTAGCCAGCCTAATGGCTTCCTGTTCGGTGCTGAACTTGGTTACGCATAGCACAGGCCCGAAGATCTCTTGCTGGAATATGCTCATTTCGGGTGTTACGTCGGCGAATATGGTAGGGGGTATGAAATTGCCTGCCGCAACTGCTGGGTCGGTATAGCGGAAGCCGCCGGTGACTAGCCTGGCGCCTTCGGCGATTCCCTGTTGTATGTGGCGCCATACGCTTTCGTAGTGAGCGCGAGAGATCATTGGGCCGAAGTTCACGCCGGGGGCGAAGCCGTCACCGGGTACAACCTGATTGCACAAGTTCACAAGTTCGTTGATGAACTCGTCGTATATGGCCTCATGCAGTATCAGCCTTGTACCGGCCACGCATACTTGGCCGGAGTTCAGGGTAAACCCGAAAAACGCCCACTTGGCGGTTGTGCTGATGTCCACGTCGTCGAACACGATATTCGGGCTCTTTCCGCCAAGCTCAAGTGCTACGTCTTTGACTGTGCCGGCTGCGGATGCGAGTATCTGCTTGCCTGTTTCCGTGCCTCCCGTGAGTGACACCATGTCCACCAGAGGGTTCCTTACTAATGCATCTCCCACAGTTGAGCCAGGACCCGGAATCACGTTCACCACGCCTTCCGGGAACCCGGCTTCATGGAACACCGAAGCCAGTTCCAGCATGGACAGGGGCGCCCATGTGGGCGGCTTTATCACTACGCTGTTTCCGGCAGCCAGAATCATGCTGACTTTCTGGCAACCCATCATGAGCGGGCCATTCCATGGCAAGATCTCTGCTACCACGCCGCACGGTTGCCACATCACATAGTTGAGGTAGTGTCCGCCGCCGTCTACAGGCACGACCTT
>CAYZHL010000135.1:1656-7225 GCA_964478095.1 uncultured Clostridia bacterium
GGCGCTTTGCCGGGGAAGGGCAGTGCACTTCGGACCTTGCCATCAAGGCAGCGCGCCTTGCCTGCTGCGAACTGAAAAGCGTCAGTGCTTGAGGGCAGTTCATAGTACTTCAGGCTCGCAAAGAGCTTTCCGCAGTTTAGGCCCTCGATGGCTATGAACTCGTCTTCACGCTCCTTGAGGAGTTGTCCTGCGCGCAGCAGGAGACTGCTCCGCTCCGCCTGGCTCATGCGACTCCACGGACCGTCGTCGAATGCGCGCCGGGCTGAAGATATCGCGCGCTCCACATCTGACCTGCCGCCCTCGTAGACTTTGGCGATTACCTTGTTTGTCACAGGGCTTACCACATCGAAGGTCTTGCCGGAATCCGAAACTTCAAACTTGCCGTCAATGTACATTGTGTACGGTTCACGTCTTACTGCGCTCTGCGGGTCAAGCATGTACGAGCCCCCTTTTCAGCCAAAGCTAAGGCTGATGGATTATGACTGCAACATGTGTGCCAATCGCCGTAAAGCGCGTAGGAGGGCTGATGGTGGGTGAAAGACAGCGTACTGTGGCTGGAGCATCACATATGTGACTCAGGCATCACACTTCATCGTCATACTCTATCGTCACACCTCATCATCGCGCATCTTTCGCATCATCCGATGAAGGGTTTCTCTGGCGATGCCCAGATCGCTTGCGGCCCGGGTGACATTTCCGTTGTGCCTAGCCAAGGCTTGACTGACGTAGAAGCGCCGGTACTCGGCGAGGGCCTGCTCAAGGGGCAAGCCCTTTGACGGATAGGTAGATGGCTGTCTCGAGCCTGATGCGGCGCCCCTCGGGGTGCTTGATAAGTGTGCTGCCAATTCCTGTGCGTCGATCGTGTCTGATTGCATGAACACCACAGCGCGCTCTATGACATTCTTGAGCTCGCGCACATTCCCTCTCCAAGACTGCTGTTTGAGCAGTTCCAGGGCTCGGGGCGCGAGGTGCACGCGCCTGTTCATCTCTTTTGCATAGGATGCGGCGAAATGCGCAGCGAGTAGGGGAATGTCGTCGGGGCGTTCTCGCAGCGCCGGCATGTGAATGGGGATCACACACAGCCTGTAATACAAGTCCTCTCTGAATCGGCCTTCCGCCGCTTCCTGGTCCAGTCGGCGGTTGGTGGCACAGATCAGACGGAAGTCAACCTTGATTGTGGATGTGCCTCCGATACGTTCGAAGCACTTGTCCTCGAGGACGCGTAGGAACTTGGGCTGTATTTGTGCGGGAATGTCCGCAACTTCGTCTAGGAACAGAGTGCCTCCGTCGGCCAGTTCCACCTTTCCGTGTTTTCGAGCGACCGCTCCCGTGAAGGCGCCTTTCTCATGGCCGAACATTTCGCTTTCCCACAAGTCGCCGGGCACAGCCGCGCAGTTGACCTTGACCAGCCTGTAGCTGTGCCGTGAACCGAGCGCGTGAATGGCTCTAGTAACCACGTCTTTGCCTGTCCCGCTCTCACCGGTGATGAGAACTGGGGAATCGTAGGCGGCAGCCGCCGCCACCAGGCGGCGAACCTCCATCATGGGCTTGGAATCGCCTATGAGGGCCTGTCCGCCGGTGAGTTCGGCCAGTTCCTCTCGAAGGCGCCTGTTCTCGTGTGTGATCTGGGAAAGACGAAGCGCTTTGCCTATCTCAAGGGCAAGGTCATCAGGGCGAATGGGCTTGGTCAAGTACGTGAACGCTCCCTTGCGCATTGCGTCCACTGCGCCGTCAATCGAGCCGTGACCTGTCAGCATTATCACCTGTCCGGCAAAGCCCTGTGTCCTCATGGATTCCATGAGCTCAATGCCGGTTTTTCCAGGCATGCGTACGTCTATCACGGCCACGTCGAAATCGGCCGACGCCATCATGGAGTAGGCCTCAGCGCTTCCTGTGGCAGTCCGGACCTGGTAACCGCAGTCAGCCAGGCTGAGTTGCATGAAATGTAGGAAGTCCGGCTCGTCGTCTACAAGTATGATTCTGGCGCTATTCACTGGGCGTCTGCCTCCAATCATCTGACCCTGGCGATGCCGCGGAGTTGCCCAGAGGCAGCTCAATGGTGACTTCCGAACCCTGCCCCGGCCGGCTGGACATGCTGATCGACCCGCGATGCCTTTCAATCTCGCGATAGCAGATCGCCAAACCCAGCCCTGTGCCCTGACCAGGCGCTTTTGTAGTGAAGAAGGGATCGAATACGCGAGGCAACTCGCCCGGGTCGATGCCGATGCCTGTATCTGCAATGGTCAACCGTATACCCGACGGGGCGGCGCGGCCTGATATCGTGAGCCGCCCGCCGTCGGGCATGGCCTGAACGGCATTGTGGATCACGTTGAACAGCACTTGCCTCATGCCGTCGCTATTCGCCGTCACCGGCGGAAGGCAGTCTAGATCGACGCTGACAGCAATCCGCTGGCGGCGCAACAGGTCTTCTTCAAGTGTAAGGACTTGGCCTACCAAGTCGGCGATGCTGGCGGTCGCGACGGATGTAGTGCCTTTCCTGCTGAAATCCAGAAGGTTGGCGACGATCCCGGTCGCCCTGTCCACATTGCGCTCAATGGTGTCCAGGGCCTTGTGTACCTCATTGTCATCGCTGCGCACGCGGGTCTTCACAGCGCAATTGGCTGCAACGATAATGCCCAGCGGATTGCGCAACTCGTGCGCCAGACCCGCTGAGAGCTGCCCGAGGCTGGCCATTTTCTCCGCTTGCTGGATGCGTTCTTCCATGGCGAGTTCGGCGGTCATGATCTTTCCGTAGCATAGGACGCCCGAGAGGGTGGGGGTGTCGGCGACTTGGCTCACAGATCGCATTGGGTAGGCCCACACATGTACACGTTCTTCTTTGACGATTCGGGAGGCGAATGAAGTAGTGCCCGATCCGAACACCTTGTGAGCGGGGCAACCGCGGCATGGCTCAATGCCGTCGCCCCAGAGGCTATAGCACTTGCGACCCACGATCTCCCGGCGCTTCCTGTGGAAGAAAGAAGCCGTGAACCTGTTTGCCCGTGTTATGCAGTACGAATCATCTACAACGAACATGAAGTCCGATACCGCGTCGAACATGGTTTCCAACTCGTCTCTGCTCGACTCCAGCTCACGGGTTCTGAGGCTTACCAGACGCGCCAGATTGTCGCTGTAGGATCGCATGTCTTGTTCAAGTTCCTTGTACTTGTGAATGTCCTTGGTCACACCCACGATAGCCGAGAGTTTGCCGACTGCGTCACGCAGCATGGATACGGAAAGCAAGACTGGAATCGCAGTACCGTCTTTGGCGTAGTTGACTGCTTCGCCGGTCCAGATTCCTTCGTGTTCGCCCGTGGCGAATATGGATTCCTGCAACCGGCGGATCTCATCTGGATCACAGAACACATCTATGCTCTTACCTACGAGCTCACCCACGCTATACTGGTGCATGTTGGCCTGGGCCTGGTTTACGTACACGATTCTCAGGTCGGGATCTATGATGGTGATGCCGCCCGCGGCTCGGTCGAGCACTGATGAGAGGAACTTGATGCGCTCGGCAAGCGTAGACTGCACGGCGATATCCTCAAACGTCAGCATGACGTAATCGCGGGGTACGCCATCATGCAGGCATAGAGGGCGGGATGAGACACGCAAGTGACGCGCGGAAGGCGCTCCATCAGTCGTATCATCTGGGCCCTGAGGGAAGATCGTGAACTCGCATGCACGCTCAAGACCCGATGACGCCAAGATGTCGCTTACCTCGGGGCAGACGCGATGGATGCAGCTGCCCGAGGGCACATCGCGGCCCAAGAGCTCGCGTGCGCGCTCATTAGCGTGTACGATGACGCCGTCATTTTCAGTCACGATCAACCCTGCTGTATCAATGGCATTGATGACCTGCATTGCTTGGCACAGCATAAGCGTGTCCTCCGGGTATTACAGCTTTCTGCCCCAATTATAGCAGGATCCGAATGAGTGATCTCTGCTGAGCACGGAAGTAGTCCTTGGTCTCGCTCCAGGAAACACATGATCTCATGATGGGGTCGGGCTCTCTGTCGGCGTCATCGAAGTACGCCAGGCTGCGGACTATGTGGTATAGACTGTAGTTCACACCCCGGTACTTCTTCTCCAGCAGTCCGAATAGGCTATCGAGCGGAATTATCTGCTCGCTGATGAAACGTAGGTCGATGAAGTCCTTCTTGCTGCCACGGCCCGAGATTGCGGTGATCTTCATCAGGCCGATATCTCGTGGATCAGCTATTGAGATGCTGTTTAGGGCAGCGGGCGGGAAGAGCAGTTCGTGTGGATAATGAAGGAATGTCACCCTGACGTCGTTCAGGATGCCGTGCACTGTGCCAACTGCCTCACCGGTGAGATGGAAATCGCCTGTTGCCCCCAAAGCTTGGATGATCCCGAACGTGCGGAACTCGTCCTGTGAGAAGAAATCTAGGTCGTAGGATTTCCTGTGACCCAGTTGGAGAGCCAATCCTGTACCGCCGGCCAAGTAGAACTGCTCCACTGGCAGTGCTGTCGAAATTAGGCCTAGAACTTCCAGCCCGTGCGGGGGCAAGACGTCGACAAACACAGGATCTCCTCCTCGCCAAGGCTGTAGTAGTTCTGCCACAGTCGCGCCGTCTTCCTCGACAATCGCCTGCTCTTGCGCAAGACTTCGATTCTCTGAGCGTCGCTATAGCGATGCATCATCCAGCGGATGGCAGGATCGCCGCCTTCCTCCATAAGCCTCTCTATGATGAAAAAGTAGTCCCTATCAACATCGAGATGCGAGGGGTCCGTATCCCAGAAGAACCTCGCTGTCGAGGGTGGAGGGGTTTCCATACCGCACCACTCCATTCTGTGATCGGTCTGCCTTCGTGGCAGCGCGTCTGCGCGCAGACCTACTACACTATTATACCATTGCGCCATTACGCAATGATGTCTCAAGGGAGCGAAGGTTCGGGAGGTACGCCGGGCTGGGCAAGGGCCTCGATGGCGATGGTGTCGTCTATCTTGACGCGGGCGGCAAATCTGCCATGTACCTTGGCGAAGTCGCCGAGGACCGTGTCGGTCATCATGTCGAAAGGAACTACTACGTAGCGCCCCAGAGGGGAACGGCGGGGATTGTAAAGGAGGGTCCCCGTGACGTTTTCCAGATCGATCTTCACGCCCTCAGGCATCTCTGTCTTGACCGCGTCGAGCGAGACAAGCAGGCCGACCAGCTTGAACAGCTCCTTCTGGGCGGAGAGGAAGTTGCCGAGGGAGTAGATGACCAGAGTATCGCCCACCATGGTCACAGGCTGCACTACATGAGGGTGGTGCCCCACTACGATGTGGACGCCGAGCTTTGCGAGGTGCTCCGCTATCTCCGTCTGCGCTTTGGTAGGGGTGACGACGTATTCCTTTACTCCAGGGAGCGCAGGACGGCTCTTTCCCCTCGGTCCAAGGTGCGGTTGTTCGCCAACGATGCGAGGTTCGGCTAAAGTCCTGCCGCAAAATCCCTACACGTTGCCCACATCGCTGGAAGAAATGAACATCTTGCTTACGGAGTAGACACAGTGCCATGGGGACTCGCCCGGCGCCAGGTATCGTGTGCCGGTAGTTCGAATCGATT
>CAYZHL010000136.1:0-302 GCA_964478095.1 uncultured Clostridia bacterium
CGGCATTGCCAGAGCACTTGTTGAGGTCGATCCTGAACTCAGGTCGGCGCTCAAGAAGGCCGGTTACCTCACGCGCGATCCGCGGATGAAAGAGCGTCGCAAGTACGGCCTGAAGAAGGCACGTAAGGCGCCTCAGTTCTCCAAGAGGTAGGCTGAGGGCATTCTACGATACTGGGAGTACTGGGAAGATGGAGGACGGGCATTGTGCCCGTCCTTTCATTCAGCCGCAAGACGTGGCGATACCCACCGACAATGGTGCCCCAACCCACATTCCGCATGTGGATGTTCCCATTTCGGCATTT
>CAYZHL010000136.1:400-2697 GCA_964478095.1 uncultured Clostridia bacterium
CCCTTGAGTGTAGCTTCACGATTCCCTAAGTCGCAGGTTGCTTGCCTATCTGCTCATCTCCGAAATGCCTGCTCTCCATATACTACATGCTGAACGTGAGCCCAGGCAGTGGAGCAAGTTACTTCCAGACAACCCTAACGTGCCCTAGCATGGTCCAGACCGGCTCAGCCTGTGGGCCCGCATCGGGCGTGTAGAGCTCGCCTGGCTCAGTCTTCATTCCTGAACCTTGCGCAGGCAGCAAGCCCGACCGAGGGTCTTGCACCAGGATTACCGATGTGCTCCCGTCAGCCAGTGTATCCAGCAGATCCAGAAGCAGCTCTGCCTGAAGACTGTCCTTGAATGTCCCGCCTGGGGCGAGTGATGCGGCATCGACTGCTGTCGCGCCGCTCAGCATCACGACCAATTCCACGTCATCGCCGGCCTTGAACGCATTGAACTCCTGGACCAGCCAGGGCCACGGCAGGGAAGCGCGTGATCCGTCAATGCTTACGACATGCCGCCCGGGGGCGGGGCGAACTAGGTTCGCCACGTTCTCGCCTGGTTCAAGCGGCTTGGGCGCCTGAGGCCTTTCGGCCCGGGCAGGTGTGGCCGCACGCGGCGACGCGGAAGACGACGCGGAAGACGACGCGGAAGACGACGCGGAAGACGACGCGGAAGACGCCGCAAGCGGCGGGGCAGGTTGAGATGACGCATCATCGTCAACGGCCGGTGCGCTCGCGCCTATGGCGGCGATGCTGTCGATGTACACGGCGCCGGCTCCCTGTATCTCGGGCTTGAACTCGACCAGGTATACCTGTGTCAGCCGCGCAGGCCCTGCGACCTCCGAAGGCAAGCCCGCCTGTACGTAACGCCAGCCTGTCCAGTGCATCCGGGGGAAGTCCATGGGGAATTTGCTCCCCTTCTCGTCCGCCACTGTGGCCCGGAGCCAATGTCCACCTCCGTCTCCCCACACCCACATGCCAATGATACCCGTACCCTCCGGGAGTGAAAGCGGTTCTGACGGCTTGAGGTAGACTGCCCGGGTTGCCTCCGGGCTGCTGAAGTCGTAGCTGAGCATCGCAGCCAGCCCCGCAGGAGGGGGCGATGGCAACCCCGGCAGTGTGACGTCCAGTTCTGTGGCGGGCGGCATGGAGAAGGAGACTGAATGCTTTACGCTCGGGGACGAAGACGATGATTGCCACCCGGCCCAGCTCGGCGCATCGACGTTGTCGAAACTCTCGATCAGGGTAGGCGCGAGCGCGTCCTCTTGGCGCTGACCGAGCCCAGGCCGGAGATCGGGCGCGGGCTCAACGGCGCGCACGCCGAAAGAGACTGTGTTGCTGCACTCCATTGCCACTTCGCCGGATGGATGCGGCCTGGTCCAGACTGCGGTGGCCTCGATCTCGAATCGGCCGGGCGACTGTGGAGACAGAGTGGCGCTGAGTGTGTCGGCCGACACCTCCCAGACTCCGGACTCGAGGCCTGCAAGGTCACGTCCGCGCAGGGGTTTCGGTGGAATCACATTCCACCTGATTTCGACTGTATGGAGTGCGCCCGGATCGACTACTCTCATCAGGCTGTCGTATAGCCGGGCTGATAGCTCGAGTTGGCTGCCTGCCCCGACTTCGAGATCCTGCTCGACGAGGTGGGCCGGTCCTCCCTGAACCGCGGCGGCAATGGACGGGCGGTCGCCCAGATGGACTTGGCCTCGGAGCGTGTCGGCCGAAATCGCGAGGAACGCGATGCCGGGATCTGCCTCACACTCTGCGACTTGGGCGACTGCCTGCACGCCTACCACATACGGCACGGGTCTTTGCGATGTGCCCGACGGCCGGCTGGCCAGGACTACTTCGCCGGAGAAGGGGTCTCGGACCACGGCTGAGGATGATCCTCCGCCGTCCAGGTTCAGCGCGTTCCAGGCGCCGAGCGAACGCATGAGCTCTGCGAGCTCGGTCAGCGTCAGCCCACGGGCGACTGACTGACGCCCGTCGGCCACTACGAGCAGCAGGGTTTGACCATCTTGGGTGAGCCCGGCTGCGCTGCGCGGCGCCGCGAAGAGCGACTGGATGCCCACATGCTTCCATAGATCCTGCACGATAGCGCCGTCGCGCAGCAGCACCGGTTTGCCTGAGAATGCTGCAATGATGCCCTCGGCATCGGGGCGCAACTGCCCAGAGATCTCGACTTCGTCCCCTACGGAGAGTGATGCGGCGGCAGTGGCTGCGCTGCCCCTTACGGCCAGATACGTCAGGCCCGGCGACTCAGGTGTTGAGGATAGCGCGGGGCGGGGCCACCCGGCAATCCGAGACTCAACCACT
>CAYZHL010000136.1:2707-7171 GCA_964478095.1 uncultured Clostridia bacterium
CGTCGCGGATGGCAATGCATGTTACCCCGTTGGTGGGAGGGTTGCGCTGCCATGACCAGTCACTCGTGTACAGCACCGCCCCGTTCGCCGGCACGGAGACTTCGTTCACTGCCGCGATGGGTATCGCAAGCCCACTTGGCCCGAGGAGCCGCCCTGACCATGCCCAACTGCCCAGGATCCCAGTATCGCCTGCAATGGCCACCGATGCGAAGTCAGGATCGTTGCGCGGCGAACGCACGAGCCGACCGTCGGCGATGAGCAGGGAAAGCGGCGCGCTGGTAACGCCGGCGTCGAAGAAATCGCCGTTGATTGCGGCCGCCAGGTTGGCTGCTTCGGCGATTGCCGTGGCCTTGGCCGGCGAGGTGAGCACGCCGTTGGCAAGTGACGGACCGACGGCAACGTAGGGGGAGGTCAGGTCGATGCGGATGATCGATAGGCCCAACCATCCTGCGGCCGTCAAAGCGGTTCGACGTTCAAACGAAACGCCCGGTGCGAGCGGAATCGACAACGACTTGGCGAGTAACTCATTGGCGACGCCCGCGGAAGCAGACCTCGCAGGGGCCGTAGCGGACAGCGTGATGACTGAAACGACGACAACAGCGACGATGACAGCACGTGTCAGCGCCCCTGCGGTGGCTGTATGTCTTGTTGTTTTGGCGTGTCCGAATCGCATCGTATCACATCTCAGTTACTTCACATAGTCATACACGGTCTCGCACAGCCGTGCAGAATCGGGGCCTCTCACCGCGCAAAGCCTGGCTTGCGGCGCTCCAGGAATGCGCCCATCCCTTCTTTCGGATCGGCGGTGTCGAAACACTTGCCGAACTCCAGCGCTTCACGCTCATATGCCTTGGCGCATGTGGCCAACGTCCGTTTGGCGTGCGCGATGGCCACGGGGCTGCGGCTTGCCAGCTCAGCGGCTATCTCGTGAGCCCGTGTCATCAGGGATTCGCGCGGCGTCACTTCCGATACCAGCCCCATGGCCAGCGCGTCTGCCGCGTTCACCTGCTTGCCTGTGAGGATCAAGTAGGCTGCCCGGGCCCGCCCCACCGTGGCCGGAAGGCGCACACTGCCTCCGAAGCCGGGGATTATCCCAAGGCCCGTCTCGGGCTGGGCGAATCGGGCGTTTTCTGAGGCGATCCTGATGTCGCATGCCAGAGCAAGTTCACATCCGCCGCCCAGCGCATACCCGTTGACGGCGGCGATCACCGGAATGGGCAACTCCTCAATAGCGCGGAACACTGCCTGCCCACGCCGAGCGAAACTCACTGCTTCATCCGGGCCGAGATCACGCATCTCGGCTATGTCGGCGCCGGCCACGAAAGCCTTTTCGCCCTCCCCGGTGATTATCAGCGCCCGGCAGTCCTTGTCGGCCCGCACCTCGGCCAGCGCCGCATCGAGTTCATCTAGGACCACGCTATTCAGCGCATTGAGCGCCGACGCCCTGGAGACGGCAATGACTGCCGTGTGGCCGGATGTAGCTAGCTTGATGCTGCTATAGCTCAAGGGCTGCACCTCCTCTTTTCTTTGCGCGATCAATCAGTACTTGTAGAACCCCTGTCCTGCCTTTCGGCCCAGCCTTCCGGCGGCTACCATCCGCCTGAGGAGCGGGCAGGGCCGGTACTTGGGATCGCCCGTCTCTGCTACCATTACCTCCAGAATCGATACTACTGTGTCCAGGTCTGCCAGGCCTAGAGGGCCCATGGGGTGGTTGAGCCCCAGTTTTGCGCAGGTATCGATGCCTTCGGCCGTGGACACCCCTTCCATGAGGGCAAAGGCGGCCTCATTGATCATCGGGATGGCGATCCTGTTGACCACGAATGCGGCTGAATCTGATACGACTACCGGTTCCTTGCCCATTTTCCGCGCGAGTTCTACGATGGTATCGCACACTGAGTCGGACGTCTCAAGCCCGCGAACTACCTCGACCAGCTGCATGATGGGGACGGGGTTCATGAAATGCATTCCTATAAACCGGTCGGCGCGGCGCGAATCGCTCCCCATCGACGTAATCGAAATGGATGAGGTGTTGGATGCGAAGATCACGTCGGGTGGGCAGATGTCTGCTAGTCTGCTCCACAGGTCCGACTTGGCCGCGCGCTCTTCCACGATGGCTTCGATCACGAGATCTGCGCCTCGAACGGCAGCCTCCAGATCGGGCGCCACAGTTATCCGCGAGAGGATGGAGTCTCTCTCTTCAGTCGCCAGGCGTCCTTTGTCCACCAATCTGCCCAAGGTTTTCGATATGCGGTCAAGGCCTCGTCGGGCATAGTCAACAGAAATGTCGGTGAGAGTCACAGCCATTTCGGCCTGGGCGGCCACCTGTGCGATGCCGGCGCCCATTTGCCCGGCGCCCACAACAAGGATTCTGCTGATCGACATGTCGCAACCACCTTTCGCTCATCGATCCTGCTCCTTGAGGCGCGTTGACTGACGCGCACTCATACCTTATTTACTTCGATAACTCCCGGTTGACTCCTGCTCGTCCGAACACGGCAGGAAAAGGGGGTTGGTTGATGGAATACGTAATCAGCTGTGAAAGGCGGGGGGGACCGTTGTGGGCAGATACTTGTTCACTGGGGGAAAGGTGTACACGGCGTCGGGACGCCGTCCTTTCTGTCAGGCTATCGCATGTGTGGGGAAGAGGGTCATCGCGGCCGGGTCTGAGTCGGAGGTGGCTGCGATGGTGGACGACAGCTTTGAGAGGATCGATCTTGCCGGGCGGGCCCTGGTTCCCGCGTTCACTGATTCCCACATTCATCTCGCGCACTATGCGATGAGCCTGGCCAATGTGGAGCTGGACGGCTCGTCGGGGCCAGAGGAAGTCGCGGCTCGGGTAGCGAGGGCTGTGGAAAGCGCGAGGCCCGGTTCGTGGATAGTAGGTCAGGGGTGGAACAAGAACACGTGGCCTGGAGGCGCTCTGCCCGACAGGTCGTACCTGGATGCTGTCGCGCAACGCAATCCGGTTGCTCTGTTCAGCAAGGACCTGCACTCTCTGTGGGTAAACACGGCCGCGCTGCGCATCGCCGGGATTGGCCTCGACACGCCGAACCCTGAAGGCGGCGAAATCGTAAGGGATGATGATAATCGTCAGGCCACCGGTATCCTGAAGGAAGCGGCGACTGCCCTGATCAGGCGGGTGATCCCGGAGCCGGCCTGCGAAGCCATGGCGGCGGCCATTGAAAAAGCCCAGTCTGAGCTGCACAAGCTGGGGATAGGGGCAGTTCACAACATGGACGGCGCCGCGTCCTTTGAGGCGCTGCAACTTCTGCGCAACACCGGACGCCTGAAGATCCGCGTCACCCAGTCTATAGCCAAGGATAACCTGGACGACGCTATTGACCTTGGGCTTTCCAGCGGGTTTGGCGATGAATGGCTGCGCGTCGGGCCGCTGAAGGCATTTGCCGATGGCGCTTTGGGATCGCAGACGGCCCATCTTCTTAGGCCGTATGAGGGAAACTCCAGGAACGCGGGGCTAGCTGTCGCGTCCAAAGAGGAGATGGCAGAACTGGTGGGCAAGGCCGTGCTCGCGGGGATCTCCTGCGCGATTCATGCCATAGGCGACCGGGCCAACCGTGATGTGCTCGATATATTCGAATCGGTGAAGGCCGAAAGCGCGCAGCGTCGGCTGCGCCACAGGGTCGAGCATGCTCAACTGCTACACCCTGAGGACGTGCGGCGGTTCGCGGACCTTGGCGTGGTGGCGTCGATGCAGCCTGTTCACATACTGACCGACATACCGGTGGCCGAGCGCTACTGGGGTCGGCGCAGCCGATGGGCATATGCTTTCCGCAGCCTGTCATAGAGCGGCGCCATGCTGGCTTTTGGTTCTGATGCGCCTGTTGAGACTCCCGATCCCATCCGCGGCATATACGCCGCTGTGGCCAGAAAGCAGCTGGACGGGACTCCCGATTCGGGATGGTATCCCGAGGAGCGGATGACGGTTGAGGAGACTATCAGGGCATACACAGCCGGCGCTGCCATGGCGTCAGCCGATGAGTTGACCCGGGGGACGCTGGCCCGCGGCTCGTTTGCCGACATGACGATTCTGTCGCGCGACATATTCTCGACGCCCGCGGCCGAGATTCTGGACGTGCGTGTGGCGGCTACGGTAATTGCCGGGCAGTTCGTGTTCAGAGAGGGAATCTAGGTCGCGCGCGATCATTGTGACATTTGAGGAAAGGGGAGTTCGGCTTGAGACGACCGATCTTCTGTGCTGTTCCGTTCGCTGTTGCGCTGCTTATATGCTTCGTAGCTTCGCCGGCTCCGCACACCGTGGCCGCTACCGACGGATACGACGTCGTCAGTGCTGAGCCCGTCATGCACGCCGGGATGCACCTCATCTTCGACCGCACCGCCGCCGGCGCTTCTACCGGCAGCAAGTGGCATGTTACCGTGCAGTCGGCAAGCTATCCGAAATGGGCCGAGATCAGCTGGGTGTGGCCCAGATCCGACGGCACACTC
>CAYZHL010000137.1:0-712 GCA_964478095.1 uncultured Clostridia bacterium
CCTGTTCGCGTAGCGCGTAGTGTCATACTGATGATCGGGGACGGGATGGGGACGGCGCAAGTGGAGGCAGGCCGGCAAGAAGCGGCGTCAGCCGGAAGGCAGCTTGCCATGGACTCGATGCCGCTCGTATCGCTAGTCGCGACTACCTCGGCCGGCGGCGGAGTCACCGATTCTGCGGCCGCCGCCACTGCCATGGCAACCGGGCGAAAGACAGTCAACGGGCGCCTCGGGATCGACCCGAGCGGGAGTCCCCTGCCGAGCATCGCCGAATCTGTGAAGTCGGCAGGGGGGCTGATCGGGCTTGTGACCAACTGCTCCGTCACTTCGGCGACTCCCGCGGCGTTTGTCGTGCACATGCCCGACCGCGACATGGGACGGGACATCGCCCGCGCGATGGTTGAGGCGCGGCCAGACGTGGCGCTGGGAGGAGGCGCGGCGTTCTTCGTGCCCACCTTGTTCGAGCGAGCGAGGCCTGCGCTACATACTGCGCTGGAGAGCGGCTACACAGTTGTCATGGAGATGGACGAGTTCGAGGCCGCGTCCTCCCTTCCCCTGCTCGGGCTGTTTGCCATGACTGACATGCCGTATGAGCTTGACCGCGATCCGATCGAGGAGCCCAGTCTGCGTCGGATGACTGAGAAGGCCCTGGCGCTCCTCGCGAGCTCAAGCGGGGACGCCGGGTTCTTCTTGATGGTGGAAGGCGGACGCATAG
>CAYZHL010000137.1:840-7160 GCA_964478095.1 uncultured Clostridia bacterium
TTCGCCGAAGGCCCCGGGCAAGAATGGTTTCGTGCTGAATCGCTGGACAACACCGACATCGCAACGCTGATTGCGCGCGCGCTCGCACTCCCTCTTGGCCCGTCAGCCGCGCGACCTGGGGGACCAGATATCGGTTTGGCGAGCGCCCAGCGATTCCAGCAGATCGTACGCCCAGCTCACATCGCCGATCCAGCTTGCCAAGTGCGCATCGCTTCCAACTGAGAACTTGACTCCCATATCGAGCCCGAGTCGCACCATATCCGGGCTGGGGCTTCTCGTCGGGCAGCGAAGCTCACAGGCTATGCCGCGCGCCGCCGCAACGCAAAACACCTTCTCGTACCAATCGCGCGCGAAGTACCTGCGCGATCTCTCGCTCGATCTCGCGGCGCTCCTCGAAAGTGGATCCCGGCATGGGGTTGATCGGCAGGTATCCCGCCATGTGTCCCACCGCATCCGCCTGTGGCCCGGACGCCACGTCGAGCACGGTTTTCATGTAAACATGCCAATACGTCTCGTCGAAGAAACGCCCGCGCACCGTAGGTATGTCCGCCGGCAGATAGTGCACGCTTGCGATGACAAGATCCGGCGCCGCGCCGCCCAGCAAGACGGGCGCCGGTCCGCGTTCGATTCCTACGAACAGTTCCGTGCCGTGTTCTCGGTGTGACGAACGCCATTCGTCTCGCCATTTCAGCATGGCCAGAAGGCGAGGCAGATCCGGGGACTTACCCGGAACGGGGTCGTAACCTGGGGCTTGGGGATCGAAGTGGTCGGTGATGGCGCAGGCGGCAAGGCCCGCCTGCCTCGCAAGTTCCGGAATCTGATCAGGCCTGGCCTCCCCGTCCGACTCAGACCAGTGCACGTGGTAGTCGACGCGCGAATCCTCAAGCATGCGCCTCTCCCCCGCTGTGACGTATCCCGAAGAAAGACAACTCCGATTCGGGTATCCTGAGCGTGACTCGCGGCAGAAGCAATGCCCATTTCGTCGTGGTAGACGCCGTGCGCGATGTAGGGCGCAGCCTGCTTGCGCAGGCGTAGAGCAGCGCGGAAGAGGTCGAGGAGACAGCCGTCTTCCTCGCAGAACATGTCGCCCTGTTCGGCCCAGAACACCGATCCCAGGACAAACGCGCGGGCGATGTCTTCGTAAAACCATGCAGCTCTTTCGGCCCTGTCGGCGATGCGGCGCGTGTTCACCATGTTAACCTGGATGAACTCGGGAAACGTGTATCTGTACATGTTGAAGGACTCATCGTAGAAGGCGCCGTTCCACGTCAGATTGGCATAAAGGTGCTGACTGTATATGTCGCCGCAGTCCTCAATCATCAGGAACGACGACGGATCGAGTGCGCGAATACGGTCGCGCACCTCGCGAATCATCTTGAGGTAGCCGTGGTTGTACTGGCCGTGATGTACACTAGACCTCCCAGAGTGGGCATGCCCGGGCTCGTAGCACGGGAAGGGCTCGGCCGATCCCAGCTGGTCAAGGTAAATGCCTCTGGCCCCGAATGCCTTCACGATCCATCCTGCAGTATCCGCCGCCCATTTCCGCCATTCATCACAGTCAGGGCATGTCACGGCGAACGTGCGGGGGCCGTACGTTTCGCTGAACATAGCGCCGTCATAGTTCTTGATCGCCCAACTCTGCCCCAGGGTCGAGAAGAAGTCGGACTCCAATCCCAGCGCTGGCCGGGCGCGACAGGTACATACTTGCGGAATCCCAGCCCGCACCAAGGGAGATCCGGGTCGCCGCTTTCAGAACGTACGCCGGTGAGGACAAACCATGGGTCGTATGATGCCATGTCCAGCCCAAAACACCCGGCCATCAGGGGCTGGGCCGTAAAGGCCCGTCCATGCCATGGAGGCGAGTCCGCAATAGTCTATCTCCCGGGAGTAAATGCCGTCCGCCCCGCGCACAGTACCGGCCCTCCAGAGTTGCCTGTAGCGATCGGAAGCGATCGTGATCGCCGGATCGACGATCCTCGCCTGCATGGTGTGGAAAGACTAGCACGTTATCGGCATGATCATTCCCCAGCTGGATTCCGCGGACGAGCGGGAAAAGCACCTCGATTACGGTAAGGTCCGCAGTGTTGTTGTCAATCCTGACAGTCCATGAGGAGGTCCCTTCGGGCCCCCCGATCACGTCAGCCTGCCAGCAGCACGCCGCATCCCACTTCCGCACGCGAGGCGCTATACCCGTCGCATCTGCACGTTCAGCTTGTATCTGTCGCCCCGGTATACAGAAACCGCAAACTCCACCGGCCTGCCGGCCGAGTCGAAGGTGAGGCGTTCAGTGCGGAGGACAGGCGCTCCCCGCTTTATTCCGAGCAGGCGTGCTTCGGAGCTGGTCGCCGATGATGCTTCAAAACTCTGCTGTGCCCACTGCATGTCCACTCTGTACTCCGACCGCAGCAAATCGTAGAGCGACACGCCTTCGAGGTCGCGTCCAGCAAGACCCGGGCAGAGAGCTACCGGGATGTGACAAGTCTCAATCGCCATCGGCTCATCCTCGGCAAGGCGGAGACGCTCGAGTCTGGTGACGGTTTCCCTGTCGCGCAACCTGAGCTTCTCGGCCACCCTGATGTCAGCACTCTCCTCACAGGCGCGGATCACCATTCCTCCCGGCCGCAGGCCTCGCGATCTCATGTCCTCCGAGAAACTGGTGAGCCGGATCAGGTCTTGGCTGAACTTGCGGTGAGCCACTCGCGTGCCCGTGCGCGGCCTGCGCACCAGGAGTCCTTCAGTCACCAACATCTGTATCGCCTGGCGAACCGTTATCTGGCTCACCTCGTAGATGTCGCAGAGCTCGCGTTCGGTCGGAATCCGTTCGCCCGGCCTCACTTCGCCGCTTTCGACGCGCTGACGCCATATGTCGTAGATCTGCTGGTAGAGAGGGGTGCGTGAATCCCTGTCCAGCTCCACTTTCGACCACCGCCTATCAAACCGCAATATGCAAAACGCGTGACGCCTCATTAGTATATTATAGCTATTCTTTATAATCAATGGCAAGCCCATTTGCCGCATGGCGATCGCAAAGCCATGCATTGCCGTTGACACCGATACGCTTCACGTGTATAAGGCTGTACAGGGAGTGATGTGCTGCAGTGAGCGAATCGCGAGTCTCTGCTGTAAGGTGTCCCGACTACGATACCGCGCGCGTGAAGGAATCGGTGCAGGCATTGCTGGCGCCTTTGGGCGGCATGCAGTCCTTCGTGTCGGCGGGCCAAACGGTCCTGATAAAGCCCAACCTGATCCACGGTACACCGCCTGAGCGCGGAGCGACTACCCACCCTGAAGTGCTGCGGGCAGTGATTGGCGAGGTGCGCGACGCAGGAGGCATACCTGTGGTCGGCGAAAGCCCGGGATATGAGAGCCTCACAACGGCTGTCTGGAAGTCCGGTCTCCTTCCGGTCATCGAGGAACTCGGAGTGCCTATTGTCGCCTTCGACGCCTGGACCCAGGTCCAGCTGGAACCGGGGCATCTAGTCCCGTCGCTCCCCATTGCGGACCCGGTCGCTCATGCGGACGTGGTGATCAGCCTTCCGAAGATCAAGTCGCACGGCCTGGTAGTCTATACCGGGTGTGTGAAAAACATGTTCGGCGTGATCTGCGGAACGCAAAAGGCCCAGTACCATCTGCGGTTCCAGGACCGCGAGACGTTCTCGCGTCTGCTTGCGGAGATCTATGCAGCCGCTCGGCCGGCTCTGTCGATACTCGACGGCATAGTGGGGATGGACGGCAACGGGCCGCGCAACGGAGATCCGGCGCCCCTGGGCATAATGCTCGCAGGCGCGGACGGAGTGGCCGTGGATGCAGTCGCCTGCCGAATAGTGGGCATAGACCCTCTCCAGTCGCCGCCTATCAGAATCGCAGCTCAGATGGGCCTGGGTACGGCGTCGCTGCACGAGATTGATCTGGCGGGACCACCCATTGAGGCTCTGAAGACCAATGGGTTCCGAGTTCCGCGCACCGTGCGCCCGTCTGTGCGGCAGAGACTCATGTCCGGCAGAACGGGCAAAGTGCTCAGGAACCTATTCACCACGAGGCCCACTGTCAACCCGGGCGGGTGTCGAGGGTGCACGATATGCGCCAGGGCCTGCCCCTCGCAGGCCATAAAGATGCGTAACGGAAAAGCGCGCGTAGACTACAACAAGTGCGTACGTTGCTACTGCTGCCAGGAAGTGTGCGAACACGGCGCAATCCAGCTTGCGACACCGCCTCTCGCAAGGCTCTTGCGCCGGTAGGGTCAAGGCCGCATGCCAGCGCCGGGATTCAGGAAGACTGCGGGTCCTGCTGCAGGTGGGCGATCATCACAGTCCACTCGCCCTGGCTATCGCGCGACTCGCCCACCTCTCGAAAGCCGAGGCTCGAGTATACGTGCTTGGCAGGCTCGTTGTCGGGCCTCACCTCAAGTTTGACCGTACGGACTCCTTGCCGGCGCAGTAGCTCGAGCCCCGCCTGAACTAGCTGCTTGCCGATTCCCCGCCCCTGGGCGCTCGGGTCCACTGCCACCGATAGGACCTGAGCATGGCCGCGCAGCAATTGCTCGCCGGAGTATGCGGCAAAAAGCAACTTGTTCCCGAGTATCATCGCGATTCGCGTCGGGGAGATGCCGTACCGTCCAGCCATCCACTTCAGCGCCCACAAGAACACGTGGCCTCCCAGCACAGCCTTGGCCCACACTCGTCCCATGGTTTTGGGCACGACGACATAGCCAAGCACCGCCCCGGACTCCTCGTACACAAGGAAGTTACCGCGCTCCGCCTGCGAAAGGAAGGCGAAGATGTCGCGAAACCCGTCGATCGGCGGTACTCTCGCCCCGTAGTAGTGCCTCACAGATTCGGGGAAGGCGCGGATGAAGATACGCGCTACATCGTCGACATCCGAGCGCAGCACCTTGCGCACTCCCACGTCTTTCGCCCCCTTGCTGCGTTACGGCTCCTCGCCGGCCAGTCCGGATATGAACATCAGCTGCGAGACGGTGGCGAAACCGAAACCGCGATCCTTGAGCTTACTTATGACATGGGGAAGAGCTCGCACAGTGTTGATTCTGGACCCGCCGCTATTGGCTACGATGCCGCCGCTGTCGTGGAACAAGATGATATCGCCATTCCTTACGATTCTGGATAGGCGATGGACCATGCTTGCCTCGGACGCTTCCGTCCAGTCCATGGAGCTTATCGACCATAGGGTCATGGCATAGCCTCTGGAGTGCAGCGCTTCAATGAGACGCTCATCGTACAGACCTCTGGGCGGCCTGAAGAGTCTGGGCGGCTCTCCGCATGCACGTTCGATGGCCTGATCAGCCCAGACTATCTCGTCTTCCATATGAGGGGCGCCAAGGCCCATCATGTTTCTGTGCGAGTATGTGTGAGACCCAACCTCGTGGCCCTCCTCCACGATCCGCCTAGCCAGGTCCGGATAGCGTTCCACCTCCTCGCCCACGAGAAAGAAGGTGGCATGGACGCCGGCATCTCGGAGAGCGTCCAGTATCGCAGGGGTGTACTCCGGGTTGGGGCCGTCATCGAAAGTCAGCGCAACCAGGCTGAACTCTACAGAACCTCGTCGGAATATTCCCGCGTCTGCTCCGAAGCCACGGTACACATGCCTGTTGAGCAGAATCAGCGCCGCAACGCCTATCACCAGCGCCGCTGTGCCCACGCGCGACATTATTGCCTTGAGCATTCCTAGCCTGACTGCCGGATCACATCCAGCGCGCGCGCGCCGATCGCGCACGGCGTCCGGAAACCTTGGTAGTGCCTCGTATATGCAGATCAGCGAAAGAACAGCGGCGAGAATCAGATGAAGGTCGTACCGCTCGAACCACCAAACCAAGGGCGGATACAAAACGCCCCCCACGGTCGTGCAGATCAGCGATCGGACCTCATGCCGTTCCCTCCACGGCCTGCCTGCGAGCCATGCGGCGGCCCCGCTGAGGGCCGCAGCAGCGGGCGATAGCACGAGGCATACGCCGCAAGCGGACGGCACTGTCAGCCCCTTTCGGCCTGGCGCCATGAAGGACCATGTGGCGCCCACAACTACAGCGAGCCCCGCAGCGGCCATGGCAATGGGCGTGCCCACCAGAACGCGGGCAAGGCCCACGGACAAGGCCCCGCGCAGCGCCGGCGAAAGCCACGGCGCACGCGCGCCCACGCGGCGCAGAAAAGCCGGAGGGCGGACGGCCGGCAGAGCCCCGATCCCGTATGAGATTACGAGGACGGCGATGTACGAGTCGAGAAGCCACACTGCCCATGATCAGCTCCTACTCGGATGCGATCTCCCTATGGAAATAAAAAATCCGGCGGCGACCTACTCTCCCGGGCGGT